>NZ_LUPI01000025.1:0-74404 GCF_001627265.1 Nocardioides sp. REDSEA-S30_B4
GCAAAGCCGACGGATTTACAGTCCGCTCCCATTGGCCGCTCGGGCAACCTGCCGGGTGTCACGCGCGGGGGCCGTTTGGTCCCGCGGCAACGGGAGGAAACAATAGCGCAGCCCCCCGGGGCGACCTCAATTCCGCGCGCCCGACCGGCCGCGGACCCCCAGCAGACCAGCAGCGCACACCGAGACCAGGAGACACCGTGGCCGACTCGTCCTTCGACATCGTCAGCAAGCTCGACCGCCAGGAGGTCGACAACGCGCTGGGCCAGGCGGCCCGCGAGGTGGCGACCCGCTTCGACTTCAAGGGCACCGGCGCCACCATCGAGTGGAAGGGCGAGAAGGCGATCGAGATCACCGCCTCCGCCGACGACCGCGCCACCGCGGTGCTCGACGTGTTCAAGGACAAGCTGGTCAAGCGCGGCGTCTCGCTGAAGGTGCTCGACGCCTCCGAGGTCCGCCAGTCCGGCCAGCAGTCGAAGATCGACATCGCGCTCAAGGAGGGCATCACCACCGAGGACGCGAAGAAGATCGGCAAGCTGATCCGCGACGAGGGCCCCAAGGGCGTCAAGGCGCAGGTCCAGGGCGACGAGCTGCGGGTCTCCTCCAAGAAGCGCGACGACCTGCAGGCCGTTCAGCGCCTGGTCAAGGAGCAGGACTACGACTTCGCGGTGCAGTTCACCAACTACCGCTGAGCCGGGTCAGGCGGGCGCCCCCACGCTGAGCCTCGGCGGCATCGAGGGGACGGTGGCGGCCCCGACGGCCGCAGTGAGCCACAGCGTCGCGCCCTCCGCCACCTCCAGCGCGCGGGCGTGGGTGCGGGTCATCAGGACCGTCACCTGCTCCCCGGTGGTGGTCTCGGCGCTCACGCGCACCTCGAAGCCCACCCGCAGCACCCGGGTCACCACCGCTTCCTGGGCGCCGGATCGTCCGGGCCCCCGGTCGACCTCGATGTCATGGGGCCGCAGGACGACCCCGCCGAGCATGGTGATCTCGCCGAGGAATCCCATCACGAAGTCGTTGGCGGGGGCGTCGTAGAGCTCGTCAGGGGTGCCGACCTGCTCGACGCGGCCCTGGTTGACCACGACGATCTCGTCGGCCACCTCGAGGGCCTCCTCCTGGTCGTGGGTCACGAAGACGGTCGTCACGTGCACCTCGTCGTGGAGCCGTCGCAGCCAGTCCCGCAGCTCTTTGCGGACCTTGGCGTCCAGTGCGCCGAAGGGCTCGTCGAGCAGGAGCACCGTCGGCTCGACGGCCAGCGCGCGCGCCAGCGCCATCCGCTGGCGCTGGCCGCCGGAGAGCTGGGCTGGCAGCCGGTGCCCGAACTGCGAGAGGTGCACGAGTTCGAGCAGCTCGGCCACCCGCGCCTCCACCTCGGCCTTGGGACGCTTGCGGATCTCCAGACCGAAGGCGACGTTCTTGGCCACGCTCATGTGCTTGAAGACCGCGTAGTGCTGGAAGACGAACCCGACGTTGCGCTTCTGCGGCGGCAGCCGGGTGGCCTCGACCCCTTCGATGTGGACCGAACCGCTGTCGGCGCTCTCCAGCCCGGCGATCACGCGCAGCAGGGTCGACTTGCCGCCGCCGGAGGGTCCCAGCAGGGCGGTGAGCCCGCCCGAGGGAATGGTGACGCTGACGTCGTCGAGGGCGACGAAGTCGCCGAACCGCTTGGTGACGCCACGGACGTCGATGCTCATGGGAGTACCTCTCTGCGATGGGGGATCAGTGGGCGCGCGCGGGGCGCAGCAGGGCGACAGCGACCAGGCAGGCCACGGAGACGAGGATCAGCAGGAACGAGACCGCGTAGGCGGTGTCCTGGGCGAAGTTGTTGTACTGCTGCTCGACCACCAACGTGGCGGTCTGGGTGCGGCCGGTGATGTTGCCGGACACGATCTTCACCGCACCGAACTCACCGACCGAGCGGGCCAGACTCAGCACGACGCCGTACACCAGCGCCCAGCGGATGCTGGGCAGGGTGATGCGCCAGAACGTCTGACGGGCGTTGGCGCCGAGGCTGCGGGCCGCCTGCTCCTGGTCGTCGCCGATCTCGTGGAGCACCGGCACGACCTCACGGATCACCAGCGGCAGGGCCACGAAGCAGGTGGCCATCACCATCGCGGGCAGGTCGAAGACCAGGCGGAGACCGGCGGCCTCCAGCGTCGGTCCCACCAGGCCGTCGCGGCCGTTGTAGGTGAGCAGCAGCGCCAGCCCGACGACCACCGGCGAGACCGACAGGGGTACGTCGATGAGCGCCGAGAGCACCCGCTTGCCCGGGAACTCGTAGCGCACCAGCAGCAGCGCGATGGTGACCCCGAAGACCAGGTTGATGACCACGGCCCAGCCGGCGACCATCGCGGTCAGTCGCAGGGCGTACTGGATCCGCTCGTCGCCGAGCGCGTCCAGCAGCGTGCCGGGCCCGCCGGCGAAGGTCCGCTGCACGAGCATCCCGACCGGCCAGGCGACCAGCAGGCCGACCCAGCCGACCGCGACGACGCGCAGCAACCAGCGGACGGGGGTGGAGGTCTCAACCACGGCGGCTCACCCGCCGCTGCACCACGTCGAGCAGGACGATCACCACCAGGGCGATGACCAGCATGATGGAGGCGAGGGCGGCCGCCGAGGCGGTGTTGCCGTTCTCGATGAAGCTGAGGACCCGCACGGAGACCACCTCGGTCTGGTAGGGACGGTTGCCGCTGAGCAGCACCAGGGAGCCGTACTCGCTGATCGCCCGGGCGAAGGACAGCGCGGCGCCCGCGGTGATGGCGGGGACCAGGGCCGGCAGCAGCACCCGGCGCAGGGTGGTGAGCCGGCCGGCCCCGAGGGACGCGGCCGCCTCCTCAGCATCGGGGTCCAGCTCCTCGAGCACCGGCTGGACCGTGCGCACCACGAAGGGAAGGGTGACGAAGGCCAGGGCGAGGAAGACGGCGTAGCGGGTGAAGGCCCAGTGCACGCCGATCGGGCTGCTGGGGCCGTAGAGCGAGAGCAGGACGAGCCCGGCCACGATCGTGGGCAGCGCGAACGGGACGTCGATGATGACGTCGAGGACCCGCTTGCCCCAGAAGGAGTCACGCACCAGGACCCACGCGATCACCGTCCCGACCACGACGTTGACCGCCGTCACCAGGGCGGCCTGCCCCACGGTCAAGGTGATGGCAGCCCAGGTCTGCTCGTTGCTGACCACCGACCAGTAGCGCTGCCAGCCCCCCTCGCCGGCGGTGGCGACCACCACGGCGAGGGGCAGCATCACCAGCACGGAGAACCAGGCAACCGCGATGCCGAGCCCGAGACCGGCGCCGGGGGTCAGGGTGCTGCGCGGTCCGGACCGGCGGACGCGGCGGCGCGGCGCCGGGCTCGCCGGGTCCACGGCGGGCGGGTCGCCGGGCCCGCCGGCCGTGGGCGGCGCGAGGAGGTCGGTCACTGCTCGCCGACCTTGCCGGTGCGCTGCTGGATCCTCGTGACGATCCCCAGGGGGTTGCCGTCCTCGCCGTCACCGAAGAACTCCCCGGCCGCCGTGGCCCAGCCACCGAACAGGTCGTCGATGGTGAACAACGACTCCGGCGCCGGGAACGGGTCGGTGGGGTCGTTGGCGCCCTCGACGTCGGGCACGTCGACGCCATCGACCACGGGTCGGAAGCCGGAGGCGGCGTAGTCGGCCTGGGCCTGGGGGGAGGTCATGAAGTCGAGGAACGCCCGGGCGGTGTCGTCGGCCGAGGTCGTGACGGCCGCGGGGTTCTCGATGAGCAGGGTGTCCGGCGGGACGACGTAGTCGACGGCGGCTCCGTTCTGCCGCGCCAGGATCGCCTCGTTCTCGTAGGAGAGCAGGACGTCACCGCTGCCGTCTGTGAACGCGGTGGTCGCCTCGCGGCCCGACGCCGGCAGAGCGATGGTGTGGTCGAGCAGCTCGGCCAGGAACCGGCCGGCCTCCTCCTCGCTCCCACCGTTGCCCACGACGTGGGCCCAGGCTGCCAGGATGTTCCAGCGCGCCGAGCCTGAGGAGCCCGGGTTCGGTGTGATGACCTCGACGTCGCCCTCCACCAGGTCGTCCCAGGTCTCGATGCCGAGCGGGTTGCCCTCGCGGACCACGAGGACGACGACCGAGGAGGTGGCGATGCCGCGGGTCGGCGTGTTCTTCCAGTCCTCGGCGACCAGTCCCTCGTCGACGAGCCGGGTGATGTCGGTCTCGAGCGAGTAGTGCACGACGTCAGCCTCGGCGCCGGCCACGACGGCACGACTCTGGTCGCCGGAGGCGCCGTAGGAGGTGACGAAGTCGGCCGCGGTGAGCGCGCCGGCCGCGTCGGTGTCCGCGAAGTCCTCGAAGACGGGCTCGTTGGCCGCCTCCATGACCGAGAACGCGTTCACGGCGACCGGGTCGACACCCTCGGTGCCGGCCACGCCGCTGGCCGAGCACGCGCCCAGGGCGAGCGGGAGGGGGAGCAACAGGGCGGCGGCGCGCAGCCGGGCCTTCGTGGTGGTCATGGTGACTCGCTTCCAGCCCGCGGGGGCGGGCTCCGGTGGTGGTCGCGACCTCAAACAGGTCAATGTCGAGTGAATTAGTCCATTTACTTGAGAAGGCGTCAAGCCACGTCGGCCCCGCGTGTCGCAGATCACCTCGCCCGGCGGGGCGTCGACCCGGGACCGCCGAGGCGCGATACGCGGCGGGCCCCTCACCAGCGCCGGACTACAGTGGGCCGGGTGTCCAGGTATTTCTGGACACCTGTCCAAGTCACGGAAATCGTGCGAAACTAGAACACGTTCTCGTACGACGTACGGCAGTGCGCGACCCACGCGCAGCACGAAGGAGTGGACGCACCGTGTCCAAGCAGGTCAAGCAGCTCGACCGGGTCATCATCCGGTTCGCGGGCGACTCCGGTGACGGCATGCAGCTCACCGGTGACCGGTTCACCCAGGAGTCGGCGGCGTTCGGCAACGACCTGGTGACGCTGCCCAACTTCCCCGCCGAGATCCGCGCCCCCCAGGGCACGATCCCGGGTGTCTCGTCGTTCCAGGTGCACTTCGCCGACCACGACATCCTCACCCCCGGCGACGCGCCGGACGTGCTGGTGGCGATGAACCCGGCGGCACTGAAGGCCAACCTGGCCGACCTGCCCAAGGGCGCGACGATCATCGTGGACACCCACGACTTCACCAAGCGCAACCTGGAGAAGGCCGGCTACTCCGAGAACCCGCTCGACTCCATCGACGACACCGCCGGCCCGCTGGCCGACTTCGGGGTCCACCCGGTCGACCTGACCGGCATGACGGTCGAGGCGGTCAAGGAGTTCGGGCTCTCCCGCAAGGACGCCGCCCGCGCGAAGAACATGTTCGCCCTCGGCCTGCTGTCGTGGATGTACGGCCGTCCCACCGACACCACCGAGAGCTTCCTGTCCAAGCGGTTCGCGAAGGTCCCCGACATCCGCGACGCCAACATCACCGCCTTCAAGGCGGGCTGGAACTTCGGTGAGACCACCGAGACCTTCGTGGTGCGCTACGAGGTGAAGCCGGCCACGATGTCGCCGGGCACCTACCGCAACATCACCGGCAACCTCGCGCTCGCGTGGGGCCTGGTCGCCGGTGGCGTGCAGTCCGGGCTGCCGGTCTTCCTGGGCACCTACCCGATCACCCCGGCCTCCGACATCCTCCACGAGCTGAGCAAGCACAAGGGCTTCGGTGTCACGACCTTCCAGGCCGAGGACGAGATCGCCGGCATCGGTGCCGCGATCGGCGCCTCGTTCGGCGGTGCCCTGGGCGTCACCTCGACCTCCGGTCCCGGTGTCGCGCTGAAGTCCGAGGCCATCGGCCTGGCGGTGATGACCGAGCTGCCGCTGATCGTCGTCGACGTCCAGCGCGGCGGCCCCTCGACCGGCCTGCCCACCAAGACCGAGCAGGCCGACCTGCTGCAGGCGATGTTCGGCCGCAACGGCGAGGCCCCCGTGCCCGTCGTGGCCCCCCAGTCGCCCGGTGACTGCTTCGAGGCCGCGGTCGAGGCCACCCGGATCGCGGTCACCTACCGCACCCCGGTGATGCTGCTCTCCGACGGCTACCTCGCCAACGGCTCCGAGCCCTGGCGCATCCCCGAGGTCGCCGACCTCCCGACCATCGACCCCGCGTTCGCCACGGCCGACGACCTGACCGACGAGGGCGAGTTCCAGCCCTACGCCCGTGACCCCGAGACGCTCGCGCGTCCATGGGCGCCGCCGGGCGTGGCCGGTCTCGAGCACCGCATCGGTGGTCTGGAGAAGGCCGACATCACCGGCAACATCTCCTACGACCCGGCCAACCACGACTTCATGGTCCGCACCCGCCAGGCCAAGATCGACCGGATCGCCGACTCGCTGCCGCCGCTGGAGGTCGACGATCCCAGTGGCGAGGCCAAGGTGCTGGTGCTGGGCTGGGGCTCGACGTACGGCCCGATCGGTGCCGCCTGCCGTCGCGTCCGCCGCGCCGGCTACCACGTGGCCCAGGCCCACCTGCGCCACCTCAACCCCTTCCCGAACGACCTCGGCGAGGTCCTCAAGCGCTACGACAAGGTGCTGGTCCCCGAGATGAACCTCGGCCAGCTCTCCCTGCTGCTGCGCGCGAAGTACCTCGTCGACGCCATCGGCTACAACCAGGTCAACGGCATGCCGATCAAGGCCGCCGAGCTCGCCGAGGCCGTGGGCCACCTCGTGGCCGAGGCCGAGGGCATCCCGCTCGAGGAGCTCGACCTGTCCGTCGCGACCAGCCAGGAGGTCCACCAGTGACCACGTCGTCCATCACGGACCTGAACATCCCGACCTTCCGCTCCGGCACCGAGGGCGTCCCCACGCTCGCCGAGGGCGAGACCCAGACCGGCAAGGACTTCTCCTCCGACCAGGAGGTCCGCTGGTGCCCCGGCTGCGGCGACTACGCCGTGCTCAAGGCCGTGCAGTCCTTCCTGCCCGACCTGGGTCTGCGCCGCGAGAACATCGTGTTCATCTCCGGCATCGGCTGCTCCAGCCGCTTCCCCTACTACCTCGACACCTACGGCATGCACTCCATCCACGGGCGTGCCCCCTCGATCGCGACCGGCCTGGCCACCGCGCGCGAGGACCTCTCGGTGTGGGTCGTCACCGGTGACGGCGACGCGCTCTCGATCGGTGGCAACCACCTGATCCACGCGCTGCGACGCAACGTGAACATGACGATCCTGCTGTTCAACAACCGGATCTACGGCCTGACCAAGGGTCAGTACTCCCCCACCTCCGAGGCCGGCAAGATCACCAAGTCGACCCCGATGGGCTCGGTGGACCATCCGTTCAACCCGGTGTCGCTTGCCCTGGGCGCGGAGGGCACCTTCGTGGCCCGCACCATCGACTCCGACCGCAAGCACCTCACCTCGGTGCTCGCCGCGGCCGCCGCCCACCGCGGCACCTCACTGGTCGAGATCTACCAGAACTGCCCGATCTTCAACGACGGCGCCTTCGACGCGATCAAGAGCCCCGACACCAAGGCCGACGCGATCATCCCGCTGGTCCACGGCGAGCCGATCCGCTTCGGCGCCCCCGCCGAGGACGGCCTGGGCTCCAAGGGCCTGGTCCGCTCCGCCGGCGGCGGCGTCGAGGTCGTCGAGGTCGCGTCGGTCGGTGCCGAGGCGATCCTGGTCCACGACGCTCACAACCCCGACCCGAGCACGGCCTTCGCGATCAGCCGCCTGACCGACTCCGGCTACCTCAACCAGTCCCCGATCGGGATCTTCCGCCAGGTCGAGCGCTCGACGTACGACGACCAGGCCCGTGCCCAGCTCGCGACCGCCCGCGGCGACCTCGAGTCCGCCGACGCCGCTCCCCCGGCCGAGCGGCTCGCCGCCCTCATCGGCGGCGGCGACACCTGGACCGTCGTCTGACCAACTCCTGAACGCAGGAGCCACGTCCTGCTCCACGCACGAGGGGCCCCACCGTCTCGGTGGGGCCCCTCGTCGCGTCTGGTCAGGTCGGCCGGCGGACCGGGTCAGGACAGCCGTTCGACGTAGATCGACTCCGAGACCGCGGCGAGGAACTTCTTGTTCTCCTTGGTGGCGACCCGGTAGTAGACCCGCTCGTGGCCCTTCTTCGGGCCCTTGACCCGCTCGCTGTAGCGGCCCTTCTTGTTGGTCTTGATCTTGGCGAACCGCTTCCAGTCCGCACCGCAGTCGGTGTCCTTCCTGCAGTGCTTGACCTCGATGATCGCGTTGACCGGCTTGCCGGTGCTCGGGGCGATCTTCCCCTTGATGATGAACTTGTTCTCCTGCGGCTCCTTGCCGTTGATCGAGATCTCCCGCTCCACCTGCTCGGCGCTGGCGGCCGGCACGGTCGCGGTCAGCAGGCCGAGGGCCAGCACCACGGCGAGAAGGGTGTGGGGGGCGCGGAGGAGGCGGCGCAGCACGTGCGGCATGGGGACTCCCGAGGGCTGGGGTAGCGGTGTGGTGGGGCGGTGCTGGCTTCGTGCCCCGATGCTGCCTGAGTCAAGCAGCGCTCCTATGCTCCGGACGTGAACGACTCGGGACGCGGCGTGGCGCTGGGGGCGGCGGCGTACCTCATGTGGGGGCTCTTCCCGCTCTACTTCCCCCTGCTGGAGCCGGCGGGCGCACTGGAGATGCTGGCCCACCGGATCGTGTGGTCGACGCTGACCGTCGGGCTGCTGATCCTCCTCCTGCGCCGGCGCGAGAGCCTGATGGCGGTCGTGAGGAACCGTCGGGCGCTGCGCCTGCTGGCCTTCGCCGCGGTGGCGATCAGCGTGAACTGGGGCGGCTACATCTACGGCGTGACCCACGACCGGGTCGTGGAGACGGCGTTGGGGTACTTCATCAACCCGCTGGTCATCGTGCTGATGGGCGTCTTCGTGCTCGGTGAGCGGCTGAGGCCGCTGCAGTGGGCCGCCCTCGGCGTGGCCGGCGTGGCCGTGGTGGTGCTGACCGCGGCGTACGGACGCCCCCCGTGGATCGCGATCACGCTGGCGCTGTCGTTCGCCTGCTACGGCCTGGCCAAGAAGAAGGCCTCGGTCGGCGCCGTGGAGTCGCTCTCGGTCGAGACCGCGGTGCTCGCGCCGGTGGCGCTGGGCTACCTGCTGCTCATCGGGCTCGCGGGCAGCGCCGAGGTCGGGCAGCACGGCGTCGGCCACGCGCTGCTGTTCACGACGGCCGGCATCATCACCGCGGTCCCGCTCATCTGCTTCGGGGCGGCTGCCACGCGGGTCTCGATGACCACGCTCGGGCTGCTGCAGTACCTCGCGCCGATCCTGCAGTTCCTGCTCGGCGTGCTGTGGTTCCGCGAGGAGATGCCCGCGGCGCGATGGGCCGGCTTCGTGCTGGTCTGGGTGGCGCTGGTGGTCTTCACCGTCGAGGCGCTCACGCACCGGCGCCGCCAGCTGGCGCTGGCCGCGGAGGCGTCGGCGGTCTGAGCGGGCGTCAGGCTCCCGGGGTCCCGTCGCGCTGCTCGCGGCGTTCGTGCAGGCGCTGCTGGGCCGCGGGCAGGTGCACCAGGCATGGTGCCTCCTGGCCGGGGTGCTTCTCGACCAGGTGGAAGGACCAGCGGTCCATCGCCGCGAGGTAGCCGTTGTCCTCGCCGCGTCGGTGGGTGGACCAGGGGCTGCCGGACCCGGTCGTGCAGTCGGTGCAGGCGATCCGGTAGACGAACGAGTCGTCGGCCCCCACCTCGATGCGGACCCGGGCGAGCGGTCCGGCCTCGACACCGGCCTTCCGCGCCCGGGCGGACCTGCTGGCGACCACGCGTCAGCCGGTCCGGGTGGCGACCAGGTCGGCGAACGACTCCAGGGCCGTGCGCACCGGCGTCTCGGGCAGGACCTCCAGCAGTGCCTTGGCCTCGGTGGCACGGGCGACGACGTAGGCGCGTGCCTGCTCCATCGCGGGGTGCGCGCGGAGCAGGCCCAGGGCCTCCTCGACGTCGGCGTCCTCGGTGATGGGGCCGGACAGCAGCTCCAGCAGCCGCGCGTCGGCCGGGTCGGAGGAACCGCGGCAGGCGGCCTGGGCCATCAGGGTGGGCAGCGTCGGCACGCCCTCGCGCAGGTCGGTGCCCGGGGTCTTGCCGGACTCGTCGGTCTCCGAGGCGATGTCGAGGATGTCGTCGGAGAGCTGGAAGGCCGAGCCGACGATCTCGCCGTACGCCGCCAGCGCCTCCTCCACCTCGCGGCTGGCGCCCCCGAAGCGGGCTCCGTAGCGCGCCGAGGTGGCGATGAGGGAGCCGGTCTTGCCGGCCACGACCTCGAGGTAGTGCTCCAGCGGGTCCTCCCCCTCACCAGGTGGGACGGTCTCCATGATCTGGCCCTCGACCAGTCGGGTGAACGTCTCGGCCTGGATGCGCACCGCGTCGGCCCCGAGCCGCGAGGTGAGCTCGGAGGAGCGCGCGAAGAGGAAGTCACCGGTGAGGATCGCGACGAGGTTGTCCCAGCGCGCGTTGGCCGAGTCGGCGCCGCGGCGCAAGTCGGCCTCGTCCATCACGTCGTCGTGGTAGAGCGAACCCAGGTGGGTGATCTCCACGACGCAGGCCGCCGTCAGGACGTCGTCGCTGTCGGGGTGCTCACCGGTCTCCGAGGCCAGCAGCACCAGCAGCGGCCGGAACCGCTTCCCCCCGGCGGCCAGCAGGTGCCGTGCCGCCTCGGTGACGTAGGCGGTGCGGCCCTCGACGTGACCGTCGAGGAGCTTCTCGACGGTCTCCATGCGCGTGCGCAGCCGGGCCGCGAGCGCGTCGTCGGTGACCGGCAGGGCCAGCGTGGCGGGGGGCGGGGTGGAGCTCACCTGATGAATTGTCCGGCATCGGCCGCCAGCTCGAGCAGCGGCCCCGGCACCACGCCGAGGACGAGCGTGCCGAGCACGGCCACGGCGATGGTGCCGCTGGTCAACATCGACGGCACCGAGACCGCCGCGGGCTCGGTGCCCTCGGCGACGTCGGAGAAGAACATCACCTGGATGGTCCGCACGTAGAAGAAGATCGCGATCACCGAGGAGGTGATGGCCACCAGGACCACCGGCCACGCTCCCGCCGACATCGCCACCGTGAACACCGCCCACTTCCCCGCGAAGCCGGCGGTCAGCGGGATGCCGGCCATCGACAGCAGGAAGAACGCGAAGGCACCGGCCACCAGCGGCGAGCGCTTGCCCAGGCCGGCCCAGCGGTCCAGCCCGGTCGCCTCACCGGAGGCGTCGCGCACCAGGGTGACGACCGCGAAGGCGCCGAGCGTCGCGAAGGAGTACGTCGCCAGGTAGAACAGCACGGCCTGGAGCGAGGTGACCTGGCCGACCGCGAGGTCGCCGGCCGCCTGCGCGCCGAGCACGCCGGTGAGCAGGAACCCGGTGTGGGCCACCGCGGAGTAGCCGAGCATGCGCTTGACGTCGGTCTGCACGACCGCGAGCAGCGCACCGACCAGCATGGTGAGGACCGCGATGACGCCCAGCACCGGCTGCCAGGTCCAGCGGTCGGCACCGAAGCCGACGTAGAGCAGGCGCAGCAGCGCGCCGAAGGCGGCGATCTTGGTGCACGCGGCCATGAAGCCGGTCACCGCGGTCGGGGCGCCCTGGTAGACGTCGGGGGTCCAGGAGTGGAACGGGACGGCGCCGACCTTGAAGAGCAGGCCGACCAGCAGCAGGCCGAGCCCGACGGTGAGCATCCCGGTGTTGCCGGAGCCGTTGCGGATGGCCAGGTCGATGCCGCCGAGGTCCAGCGTGCCGGCGTACCCGTAGACCAGCGCCATGCCGTAGAGGAAGAAGCCGGAGGAGAACGCCCCGAGCAGGAAGTACTTCAGCGCGGCCTCCTGGCTCAGCAGGCGGCGGCGGCGCGCCAGCCCGGAGAGGAGGTAGAGCGGTAGCGAGAGCACCTCGAGGGCCACGAACATCGTCAGCAGGTCCCCGGAGGCGGGGAAGAGCATCATGCCGCCGATGGCGAACATCATCAGCGGGTAGACCTCGGTGTGATCCAGCCCCTGCGCCTGGCGCTCGGCGTCGCTGCCGGGCAGCGCGGCGGCCTGGCCGGCGAAGACCGACACCCCGGCCTCGACCTTGCGCTCGGCGAAGAGCGCGAGACCCATGAGCGAGAAGACCAGCACCAGGGCCCACAGGAAGACCGTGGGGCCGTCGACGACGACCGAGCCGGCGCCACCGATGACGCCGCGGGCGGCGCCGTCGGCGACCTCGTCGAGGCGGGTGCCGACGACGACGGTGCCGACGAGCGCGGCGACCAGGCCGGTGCCGGCGAGCAGCACCTGCGCACGGTGGCGGTGGGGGCGGGCGAGCAGCGCCTCGGCCAGCACGCCGAGGCAGGCGACACCGAGCACCGCGATGAGCGGCCAGATCTCGGCGTAGGCGAGGACAGGCTTGGTGAACTCCATCAGTGCTCGCCCTCCTCGGCGTGCTCGTCACCGGCGTGGTCGGCCGCAGGCGCGGTGACCTCCGGCGGGTCGTCGGTCACGCCGACGTGGCTCATCAGGTCACCGACGTAGGGGTCGGCGGCGTCCAGGAGCGGCGCGGGGTAGAAGCCCAGGAACACCAGGGCGACGACCAGCGGGGCGACGGCGATGCCCTCGCGCAGGCTGAGGTCCTCGTCGGCGGTGGCCCGCTCGGGTGTCGGGCCGGTCATGGTGCGCTGGTACATCCACAGCACGTAGATCGCGGCCAACACGATGCCGGTGACGGCCACGGCGCCGACGTACCAGGCGTAGTCGAAGGCCGCGATGATCACCAGGAACTCGCTGATGAAGGGCGACAGGCCGGGCAGGCCGAGGGTCGCGAGGCCGCCGATGAGCAGCAGGCCGGCGATGACCGGGGTGACCTTCTCCTGGCCGCCGAGCTCGCGGATCGAGGCGGTGCCCCGACGCGCGATGACGTAGCCCGCGACCAGGAACAGCGCGGCGGTGCCGAGGCCGTGGTTGACCATGTAGAGGATCGAGCCGGTGCCGCCCTGGGAGCTGAAGACGAAGATGCCCAGGACGATGAACCCGAAGTGGCTCAGCGAGGTCAGGCCGATCAGGCGCAGCACGTCGTCCTGGCCGATCGCGACGAAGGCGCCGTAGACGATCGAGATCAGCGCCAGCGTGACGACCAGCGGCGTGGCCCACTGCGAGGCCTCGGGGAAGATCCCCAGGCAGAAGCGCAGCATGCCGAAGGTGCCGATCTTGTCGAGCACGCAGACCAGCAGCACCGAGGTGCCGGGCGTCGCCCTGCCGGTGGTGTCGGCCAGCCAGGTGTGGACCGGGAACAGCGGGGCCTTGACCGCGAAGGCGATGAAGAACGTGGCGAAGAGCCAGCGCCCGGCGGTGGTGTCGATGTCGAGCGCCATCAGGTCGCTCAGGAGGTACGACGGGGAGCCGGCCTGCGCGGAGACGACGTAGAGCCCGATGACGCCGATGAGCAGCACCAGACCGCCGGCCAGCTGGAACATCAGGAACTTCACCGCGGCGGCCGAGCGACCGACGCGACCGAAGCCGCCGATGAGGAAGTACGCGGGGATCAGCGTGGCCTCGAAGACGATGTAGAAGAGGAACACGTCGGTGGCCAGGAAGACCGCCAGCGAGAGCGCCTCGAGGGCCAGCGCCCAGGCGACGAAGACGTGGGCCTTGCCCTGGGTGTTGCCGTCGACGTGGGCGGGGTTGTCGGTCTCGTCCTCACGCCAGGCCGCGAGCAGCACGATCGGCACGAGCAGCGTCGTGAGCAGCACCATCAGCAGGCCGAGGCCGTCGACACCGAGGGCGAAGTGGACGCCGAAGGCGGGGATCCACTCGTAGGTCTCGGTCAGCTGCATGCCGCCGTCGAGCTCGTACTGCGCGGCCACGAGCACCGAGAGGACCAGCGTGGCCAGCGAGAAGCCGAGGCCGACCTGCTTGGCGGTGGTGCCGCGCAGGCTCGGGACCACGAAGGCGCCCACGAGCGGCAGCGCCACGAGGACGCTGAGCCAGGGGAAGTCGGACATCAGAGGTTCACCACCGTGAGGGCCGCGAGGACGAGGATGACGCCGCCGAGGATCGACAGGGCGTAGGAGCGCACGAAGCCGTTCTGGGCCCGGCGCAGGCCCTGCCCGATCCCGGCCAGCACCGTGGCGGTGCCGGTGAACAGACCGTCGACCACCGAGCGGTCGGTCGAGACCAGGCCGCGGGTCAGCGCGGCACCGGGCCTGACGACCAGGGTGTCGTTGATCGTGTCGCCGTAGATGTCAGCGCGGGCCGCGCGGGTGACGAAGGAGACGTCGGTCGGCGGTGTGGTCGGGATCGGCCGCTTGCCCACGGTCATCCAGGCCACGCCGACACCGACCGCCACGACGGCGACGGTGATGATCGAGTAGACGATCGCCGGCATCGGGAGCTCGTGCTCGGGGATCTCGCCGACGACCGGCGCCAGCCAGTCGACGATCCAGTGCCCGAGGTAGAGCACGCCGCCAAGGACCGACAGGGCAGCCAGGACCATCAGCGGGACCGTCATCACCGACGGCGACTCGTGCGGGTGGACGCCGTCCTTCCAGCGCTTCTCGCCGAAGAAGGTCATCAGCATCAGGCGGGTCATGTAGAAGCCCGTGACCCCGGCGCCGATGAGCGCGGCCGCTCCGGCGACCGGGCTCTCGACCAGCGCGGTCTCGATGATCTTGTCCTTGGACCAGAAGCCGGAGAAGAGCGGGAAGCCGATGATCGCGAGGTAGCCCATCGCGAAGGTCAGGAAGGTGACCGGCATGACCTTGCGCAGCGCCCCGTAGGCCCGCATGTCGACGTCGTCGTTCATGCCGTGCATGACCGAGCCGGCGCCGAGGAACATGTTGGCCTTGAAGAAGCCGTGGGTGATCAGGTGGAAGATCGCGAAGGCGTAGCCGTACACGCCCAGGCCGGCGGCCAGCATCATGTAGCCGATCTGCGACATCGTCGAGCCGGCGAGCGCCTTCTTGATGTCGTCCTTTGCACAGCCGATCACCGCACCCCACAGCAGGGTCACGGTCGCCACCACGATGACCGCGGTCTGCGCGGTCGGGGCGAGCTCGAAGACGAAGTTGGAGCGGGTCACGAGGTAGACGCCCGCGGTCACCATGGTAGCAGCGTGGATCAGGGCCGAGACCGGGGTCGGGCCCTCCATCGCGTCGAGCAGCCAGGCCTGCAGCGGGACCTGGGCGGACTTGCCGCAGGCACCGAGCAGGAGCAGCAGGCCGATGGCGGTGAGTGCACCCTCGCTGGCGCCGGAGGCGTTGGCGGAGATGACGGTGAAGCTGGTCGAGCCGAAAGTCACGAAGAACATCGCCAGCGCCAGGCTCATGCCGATGTCACCGACGCGGTTGATGACGAAGGCCTTCTTGGCGGCCGCGGCCGCCGAGGGCTTGTGCTGCCAGAAGCCGATGAGGAGGTACGACGCCAGGCCGACGCCCTCCCAGCCCAGGAACACCCCGAGGTAGTTCTCCGCCAGCACCAGCATCAGCATCGCGGCGACGAACAGGTTGAGGTAGGCGAAGAACCGGCGGCGGCGCGGGTCGTGCTCCATGTAGCCGATGGAGTAGACGTGGATCAGCGAGCCCACACCGGTGATGAGCATGAGGAACAGGATCGAGAGCGGGTCGACCAGCAGGTCCATCCCGACCTCGAAGTCACCGACGCTCACCCAGTCCCACAGGTGCTGGGTGACCGAGCGGTCACCCTCCTCGCGGCCCATCAGGCCGATGAGCATCAGCGTGCTGAGGACGAACGAGCCCACGGCCATGGCGGTGCCGAGCAGGTGGCCCCACGGGTCGGTACGACGACCGCCGAGCAGCAGCACGGTGGCACCGAGCAGCGGCAGGCCGATGACCAGCCACAGCAGGCCGAAGACACCACCCGCGTCGGCCGCGCTCACGGGGTCGACCACAGGGATGCTGTGGCCGCCTTCTGTGAAGAGGAACATCATCCGCCTTAGTACTTGAGGAGGCTCGCGTCGTCGACCGAGGCCGAGCGACGGGTCCGGAAGATGGTCATGATGATCGCCAGGCCGACGACGACCTCGGCGGCCGCGACGACCATGACGAAGAACGCCGCCACCTGGCCGTCGAGGGTGCCGTGCTGGCGGGCGAAGGCCACCAGGGCGAGGTTGCAGGCGTTGAGCATCAGCTCGACGCACATGAAGACCACGATGGCGTTGCGCCGGGTCAGGACACCGATCGTGCCGATCGTGAACAGCACGGCCGAGAGGCCGATGTAGGCGTTGACGTCACTCACGCGTCCTCCTCCGGGTTCTCGGTGTTGTGGCCGCTGCCGGCACTGGTGTCGCCGGCGCCGCCGGACCCGCCCGCGACCCCGCCGCCACGAGCGTCGGAATCGGTGCGGCTGCCCACGTCGCCGAGGGTGCGTCGCAGCTCCTCGATGTCGTCGGCCAGCGCGGGCGCGGAGCGGACGGTGCCGCGGGCCGCGAGCACCCGGGCCACCGACTCCTCGGCGGGCGTGCCGTCCGGCAGCAGGGCCGGGGTGTCGACCGCGTTGTGGCGGGCGTAGACGCCCGGGGAGGGCAGCGGACCCAGCGGCTTGCCGGACTCGGCGTAGTCCCGGACCCGGCGCGCGGCCGTCGAGGCCTGGGTCGGCTTGGGCGTGAGCCGCTCGCGGTGGGCCAGCACCATCGCCCCCATGGCCGCGGTGATCAGCAGCGCCGCGGTGACCTCGAAGGCCAGGACGTAGCGGGAGAAGAGCAGGTCGGCCAGGCCCTCGATGTTGCCGCCGGCGTTGGCCTCCTCCAGGCCGCGGACGGTGCCGAGGGAGATCTGGGCGACCGCGACGAGGAGCAGCGCGCCCATCACCACGCCCGCCCCCCAGGCCAGCCAGCGCTGCCCACGGATCGTCTCGACCACCGAGTCCGAGGCGTCGACGCCCACGAGCATCACGACGAAGAGGAACAGCATGAGGATCGCGCCGGTGTAGACGATGATCTGCACCGCGAAGAGGAACGGCGCCTCGAGGGTCAGGTAGAGCACCGCGAGGCTGATCATCACCACGGCGAGCAGCAGCGCGCCGTGCACGGCCTTGCGCACGAACAGCACGCCCAGCGCCGCCGGCACGATGATGGCTGAGAGCAGCCAGAAGGTCACGGTCATGCCTGCTCCCCCGTCGTGAGCTTCTCGCCGGGCGCGGGTGCGGCGTACTGGCCGCGGTAGTAGTCGCCCTCGTCGTCGCCGAGCCGCATCGGGTGCGGCGGCTGCTCCATGCCCGGCAGCAGCGGCGCGAGCAGGTCGGACTTCTCGTAGATCAGGTCGGCGCGGTTGTCGTCGGCCAGCTCGTACTCGTTGGTCATCGTCAGCGCGCGGGTGGGGCAGGCCTCGATGCACAGGCCGCACAGGATGCAGCGCAGGTAGTTGATCTGGTAGACGCGGCCGTAGCGCTCGCCGGGGCTGAAGCGCTCCTCGTCGGTGTTGCCCGCACCCTCGACGTAGATCGCGTCGGCCGGGCAGGCCCAGGCGCACAGCTCGCACCCGACGCACTTCTCCAGGCCGTCGGGCCAGCGGTTGAGCTGGTGACGGCCGTGGAAGCGCGGCGCGGTGGGAAGCTTCTCGAAGGGGTACTGCTCGGTGACGACCTTCTTGAACATCGTCCGGAACGTCACACCGAACCCGGCGACCGGGTCGATGAACTGCTCCTTCAGCGTCTTGTCCTTCTTCTCAGCCACGGGTCAGGCCTCCTCCCCGGCACCGGCCGGGACGGTGGTGGATCGGGGGAACTCCAGCGGCGCCGCGGCGCCGCGCACGGCACCACCGGCGGGCATCGGCGGGACGGGGTAGCCGCCCTCGGGGGCCGGCGGCGTCTCGTCCTCCTCCTCGTCCTCCTCGGAGCCGAAGAAGCCGAGCGCGAGGACCACCACGATCGCCGCGCCGCCGAAGAGCAGCACCTGCTGCACACCGATGTCGTAGGTGTTGGAGACGTAGCGCATGATCGCGACGAGCACGGTCCAGGCCAGCGCGACCGGGATCAGGACCTTCCAGCCGAAGGCCATGAACTGGTCGTAGCGCAGACGCGGCAGCGAGCCGCGCAGCCAGATGAACATGAAGATGAAGAACAGGACCTTGCCGAAGAACCAGATCACCGGGACGTAGCCCTCGTTGGCGCCCTCCCAGACCCGGTCGATCCAGAACGGCGCGTGCCAGCCGCCGAGGAACAGCGTCGTGGCCAGGGCCGAGACCGTCGCCATGTTGATGTACTCGGCGAGGAAGAACAGGGCGAACTTCAGCGAGGAGTACTCGGTGTGGAAGCCGCCCACCAGCTCGCCCTCGGCCTCGGGGAGGTCGAAGGGGGCACGGTTGACCTCGCCGACCATCGAGATCACGTAGATCACGAAGGACGGCAGCAGGATCAGGCCGAACCACAGGTCGTCCTGGGCGGCGACGATCTCGCTGGTCGACAGGGAGCCGGCGTAGATGAAGACCGCGATGAGCGCCAGGCCCATGGAGACCTCGTAGGAGATCATCTGGGCGCTGGAGCGCAGTCCGCCGAGCAGGGAGTAGGTCGAGCCGGAGGACCAGCCGCCGAGCACGATGCCGTAGATGCCGATCGAGGCGATCGCCATCACGAAGAGCACCGCGACGGGCATGTCGGTCAGCTGCAGCGGGGTGCGCTCACCGAACATCGTGACCTCGGGGCCGAAGGGCACCACCGAGAAGGTCACGAACGCGGGGATCACCGCGATCACCGGGGCCAGGACGAAGACGACCTTGTCGGCCGCCTTGGGGATGAGGTCCTCCTTGAGGGCCAGCTTCACGCCGTCGGCCAGCGACTGCAGCAGGCCGAAGGGGCCGTGCACGTTGGGGCCGATGCGGTGCTGCATGCGCGCCACGACGCGCCGCTCCCACCAGATGTTGAACAGCGTCAGCAGCACCAGGACGACGAAGATCAGCCCGGCCTTCACCAGGACCAGCCACCAGGGGTCCTGGCCGAAGGCCGAGAGGTCCTCGGCCATGGGCACGAACAGCGGGCTCACGCTCCTGCTCCCTTCACGGTCACCCGGGAACCGGGCGAGGCGAGACCAGCGAGCACGCCGGTCCCGGTGGAGGCCGCCGGCACCCAGACGGTGCCGTCGGTCATGTCGGCGACGACCTCGGCCGGCATCGTGACCGACCCGCGGTCGCCGGTGAGGACGACGGCGTCGGGCTCACCGAGCTCGGCGTACGTCGCGGGGCTGACCCGCGCCACGGCCGGTCGGGCGGTCGCCGCGAGGTGCTTGTCGCCGTCCTGCATCGAGCCACCGTCGATCATCAGCTTCCAGGTCGACAGCGCCAGGCCCTCGCCCTGCGCCGCGGTGGGCGGGACCGCGGTCATCGCGGGGCGCTCACCGTCCCAGGGGCCGAGCTGCTCCATCTCCGCGCGCACGTCGGCGACGGTGCGGAAGCCCAGCGGGGCGCCCTGGCCCAGGGCCGCGAGCTCCTCGGAGACGCCGGCCAGGACCCGGAGGTCGGGCAGCGAGGTCGGGGAGGGCAGGACCGCCTCGAAGGGCCGCGGGCGGCCCTCCCAGGTGAGGTAGGTGCCGGCCTTCTCGACCGCGGCGGCGACCGGGAAGACCACGTCGGCGGCTCGGGTGACCTCGGTGTCGCGCAGCCCGAGGGCAACCACGAAGCCGGCGGCCTCGATCGCGGCCCGGGTGGCGGCGGGGTCGGTGGTGTCGTCGGGCTCCACGCCAGCGACGACGAGGCCGCCGAGCTCACCGGCGACCAGCGCGGCGACGATCGCGTCGGCGTCACGGCCGGGGGTCTCGGGCAGCGAGCCGACGCCCCACGAGGTGGCGGCGTCGACGCGGGCGGCGGCGTCGGCGACCGGACGGCCCCCGGGCAGCAGGGTCGGCAGGCAGCCGGCCTCGACCGCACCGCGGTCACCGGCCCTGCGTGGCACCCACGCGAGGCGGGCACCGGTCTTGGCCGCCAGGTCGGCCGCGGCGCTCAGCGCGCCGGGCACCGAGGCGAGCCGCTCGCCGACCAGGACCACCGAGGTGGCGTCGAGCCCCTCGGAGGCCAGCGCCGCCAGGGCCACGGGCTCCTCGCCGGGGACGGTCGGGACCAGGGTGCCGCCCATCTTGCGCAGGCCGCGGGTGGTGTACGGGGCGAGGGCCACCACGCGGCCGCCGCCGTGGCGCGACGCCTTGCGCAGCCGCAGGAAGATCGCGCCCGCCTCGTCCTCGGGCTCGAGGCCGGCGAGCACCACCGTGGAGGCGGTCTCGAGGTCGGCGTACGAGACGCCGCCGGCCCAAGGGCCGGTGAGCGCGACGTGGGCGGCGAGGAACTCGGCCTCCTCGGCCGAGTGCGGCCGGGCACGGAAGTCGATGTCGTTGGTGCCGAGGCTGGCGCGCGCGAACTTGGCGTAGGCGTAGGCGTCCTCGGCGGTCAGGCGACCGCCGGTGAGCACGCCCACGCCGCCGGCGGCGCCTGCAGCACGGAGCCCGCGGGCCGCGACGGCGAAGGCCTCGGGCCAGGAGGCCGGGCGCAGCTGGCCGTCGGCGCCGTCCTCGACGCGGTCACGGACCATCGGGTAGCCGAGGCGGTCCTCCAGGGAGACGTAGGCGAAGGCGAAGCGGTCCTTGTCGGTGATCCACTCCTCGTTGACCTCCGGGTCGTCACCGGCGAGGCGGCGCATGACCTTGCCGCGACGGTGGTCGACGCGGATCGCGGAGCCGCACGCGTCGTGCTCGGCGACCGAGGGGGTGGAGACGAGGTCGAAGGGGCGCGACCGGAAGCGGTAGGACTCCGAGGTCAGCGCGCCGACGGGGCAGATCTGGATGGTGTTGCCGGAGAAGTAGGACAGGAACGGCGCGTCCTCGGCGATGCCGATCTGCTGCTGGGCACCGCGCTCGACCAGGGCGATGAACGGGTCACCGGCGATCTCGTCGGCGAAGCGGGTGCAGCGCTGGCACACGATGCAGCGCTCGCGGTCCAGCAGCACCTGCGGGCTAAGGTTGATCGGCTTGGGGAAGGTCCGCTTGACCCCTCCGCTGCCGGACCCGGCGAAGCGGGACTCGCCCTGGCCGTTGGACATCGCCTGGTTCTGCAAAGGGCACTCGCCGCCCTTGTCGCAGACAGGGCAGTCGAGCGGGTGGTTGATCAGCAGGAACTCCATGACGCCCTGCTGCGCCTTGTCCGCGACCTCGGAGGTGGCCTGGGTGTTGACGACCATGCCGGGCGCGACCGGCAGGGTGCAGGAGGCCTGCGGCTTGGGGAAGCCACGGCCGTTGCCGGCGTCCGGGACGTCGACCAGGCACTGCCGGCACGCGCCGACCGGCTCGAGGAGCGGGTGGTCGCAGAAGCGCGGCACCTGCACGCCGATCTGCTCGGCGGCCCTGATGACCAGGGTGTCTTTCGGGACGCTGACCTCGATGCCGTCGATCGTGAGGGTGACGAGGTCCTGCTCGGTCACAGCCTTCTGGGAGGCCTTCTCGGGGGCCTTGTCGTTGGTGGCGGTCATGCCTTCGCTCCGGCGGTCGTGGCGGCCCAGGCGGTGGAGGCGGCCGGGTCGAACGGGCAGCCGCCGTGGGTGAGGTGGGCGAGGTACTCGTCGCGGAAGAACGTGATGGAGCTCGAGATCGGGCTCGTCGCACCGTCACCGAGCGCGCAGAAGGAGCGGCCCAGGATGTTGTCGCACTGGTCCAGCAGCAGGTCGAGGTCGGACTCGCTGCCCTCGCCGCGCTCCAGCGCCGCCAGGGTCTGGACCAGCCACCAGGTGCCCTCACGGCACGGGGTGCACTTGCCGCAGGACTCGTGCTTGTAGAACTCCGTCCAGCGCAGCACCGCGCGGACCACGCAGGTGGTCTCGTCGAAGAGCTGCAGGGCGCGGGTGCCGAGCATGGTGCCGGCCTCGCCCATCGACTCGAAGTCCAGCGGCAGGTCGAGGTGCTCCTCGGTCAGCAGCGGCGTCGAGGACCCGCCGGGGGTCCAGAACTTCAGCCGGCTGGGCTGGCCGTCGGGGCCCGGACGCATGCCCCCGGCGAGCTCGACGAGCTGGCGCAGCGTGATGCCGAGCGGCGCTTCGTACTGGCCCGGCCGGTTGACGTGGCCGGAGAGGGAGAAGATGCCGTAGCCCTTGGACTTCTCGGTGCCCATCGAGGAGAACCACTCCGCGCCGTTGGCGATGATGCTCGGCACCGAGGCGATCGACTCGACGTTGTTGATCACCGTCGGGCTGGCGTAGAGACCGGCCACGGCCGGGAAGGGCGGGCGGAGCCGCGGCTGGCCACGACGACCCTCGAGACCCTCGAGCAGGGCCGTCTCCTCGCCGCAGATGTAGGCACCCGCACCGGCGTGCACCACGATGTCGAGGTCGTAGCCGGAGCCGTGGATGTCGGTGCCGAGGTGGCCGGCGGCGTACGCCTCGGCGACCGCGGCCTGCACCCGCCGGATCACGTGGAGGACCTCGCCGCGGATGTAGATGAAGGCCTTGTTGGCACGGATGGCGAAGCTGCTGATGATGACGCCCTCGACCAGCGTGTGCGGGCTGGCCATCATCAGCGGGATGTCCTTGCAGGTGCCCGGCTCGGACTCGTCGGCGTTGACGACGAGGTACTTCGGCTTCCGCCCCGCTTCGGTTTCAGGGTCCTGCGGGATGAAGGACCACTTCATGCCCGTGGGGAAGCCGGCGCCACCACGGCCGCGGAGACCGGAGTCCTTGACCGCGGAGATGATGTCGTCGGGCGCCATGCCCAGCGCCTTCCTCAGCGCGGCGTATCCGCCGTGCTGCTCGTAGGACTCCAGGGTCCACGAGCGCTCGGCGCCCCAGTTGGCGGTCAGGACCGGGGTCAGCGTGTCGATCGTGTTGTCGCTCACTGGGCGTCCTTCTTCTCGGCTGCCTCCGTGTCGGTGGGGGCGTCGGCCTCCACCGCGGCGGACTCGGCCTCCTGCGAGGCGTCGGTCGCGGCGGCTGCGGCCTGCGGGGAGGCAGGCACGGCCGCCGGGGAGCCGTCGGCACCGGCAGGGGCCGACCACCCCTTCTCCCGGGCGATCTCCAGGCCGCGCAGCGACGCCGGCCCGGCGCCCGGACCCTCGTCGACCCGACCGTCGGGGAACCCGGCGAGCACCCGCTCCGCCTCGCGCCAGCTGCACAGGCGCGGCCCGCGGGTGGAGCTGACCTCCTTGCCGGCGCGCAGGTCGTCGACCAGCGTGACCGCCGACTCGGGGGTCATGTTGTCCATGAACTCCCAGTTGACCATCATCACCGGCGCGTAGTCGCAGGCCGCGTTGCACTCGACGTGCTCGAGCGTGATCGACCTCTTGCCGGGCTCGTCCTCGGTCGTCTCGTCGTTGCCGACGTCGAGGTGGTCCTTGAGGCGGGTGAAGATCTCGTCGCCGCCCATCACCGCGCACAGCGTGTTGGTGCAGACACCGACGTGGTAGTCGCCGACCGGGCGACGCTTGTACATCGTGTAGAAGGTCGCGACACCGCTGACCTCGGCCGGGGTGATCTCCAGGATCTCCGCGCACGCCTCGATGCCGGCCGGGGTGACCCGGCCCTCGACCGACTGCACGAGGTGCAGCATCGGCAGCAGGCCGGAGCGCTTCTCGGGGTAGCGCGCCGCGATCTCCTGCAGCTCTGCGTAGGTCTTCTCGTCGATGCCGCTCACCGGTCGACGCCTCCCATCACGGGGTCGATCGAGGCGATGGCCACGATGACGTCGGCGACCTGGCCGCCCTCGCTCATGACGCTGGTCGCCTGCAGGTTGTGGAAGGACGGGTCGCGGAAGTGCGCCCGGAACGGGCGGGTGCCGCCGTCGGAGACCACGTGGGCCCCCAGCTCCCCGCGCGGGGACTCGACCGGCACGTACGCCTGGCCGGCCGGCACGCGGAAGCCCTCGGTCACCAGCTTGAAGTGGTGGATCAGCGCCTCCATGGACTCGCCCATGATGTGCTTGATGTGGTCGAGGCTGTTGCCCATGCCGTCGGAGCCGATCGAGAGCTGGCTGGGCCAGCCGATCTTCTTGTCCGCGACCATGACCGGTGCGCCCTCGAGGCCGGCCAGCCGGTCCGCGGCCTGCTCGACGATGCGCAGCGACTCCCACATCTCGGCCAGGCGGACGCGGAAGCGGCCGTAGGCGTCGGCGGTGTCCCAGGTCTGGACGTCGAACTCATAGTCCTCGTAGCCGCAGTAGGGCTGGGTCTTGCGCAGGTCCCACGGGTAGCCGGTCGAGCGCAGCACCGGACCGGTGATGCCCAGGGCGGTGCAGCCCTCGAGGTCGAGGTGGCCCACGCCCTCCAGCCGCGCCTTGAAGATCGGGTTGGCGTTGCAGAGCGAGGCGTACTCGGGCAGGCGCTTCTTCATCAGCGCGATGAACGAGCGGATCTCCTCCAGCGCGCCGACGGGGAGGTCCTGGGCCACGCCGCCGGGACGGATGAAGGCGTGGTTCATCCGCAGGCCGGTGATCAGCTCGAAGAGGTCGAGGACCAGCTCGCGCTCGCGGAAGCCCACGGTCATGACCGTCAGCGCGCCGATCTCCATGCCACCGGTCGCGATGGCGACCAGGTGGGAGGAGAGGCGGTTGAGCTCCATGAGCAGGACCCGCATGACCTGGGCCTTCTCGGGCACGTCGTCCTCGATGTCGAGCAGCCGCTCGACGCCGAGCACGTAGGTCGCCTCGTTGTAGAACGGGGAGAGGTAGTCCATCCGGGTGCAGAACGTGACGCCCTGCGTCCAGGTGCGGAACTCCATGTTCTTCTCGATGCCGGTGTGGAGGTAGCCGATGCCGCAGCGGGCGTCGGTGACCGTCTCACCCTCCAGCTCGAGGATCAGGCGCAGCACCCCGTGCGTGGAGGGGTGCTGGGGGCCCATGTTGACGACGACCCGCTCCTCGGCCTCCTCGGCGAGGCCCTCGCTGATCGCGTCCCAGTCCTGGCCGGTGACGGTGAAGACCCGGCCCTCGGTGGTCTCGCTGGCGCCGGCGTACATGTCCTGATCGGTCGACATCAGTGGTAGCTCCTGCGCTGGTCCGGCGGCGGCACGGTCCCGCCCTTGTACTCCACGGGGATTCCTCCGAGGGGGTAGTCCTTGCGCTGCGGGTGACCCGGCCAGTCGTCGGGCATCAGGATGCGGGTCAGCGCCGGGTGGCCGTCGAAGACGATCCCGAACATGTCCCAGGTCTCGCGCTCGTGCCAGTCCGCTGCGGGGTAGGTGTCGCTGACCGTCGGCACGTGCGGGTCGCTGTCAGGGGCGGTGACCTCCACGCGGATGCGTCGGTTCCAGGTCATCGAGCCGAGGTGGTAGACGACGTGCAGCTCGCGCCCGGTGTCGTCGGGGTAGTGCACACCGCTGACCGAGGAGCAGAACTCGAAGCGCAGGGCCGGGTCGTCGCGCAGCACCCGCGCGACGGCGCCGATGTCCTCGCGACGGACGTGGAAGGTGATCTCACCGCGGTGGATCACGACGTCGCCGAGGGCGTGCTCGAGGCCGGCCGCGCGGGTCGCGGTCTCCAGGGCGTCGGCGACCTCGTCGAACCAGCCGCCGAAGGGCCGCTGGGCGGGCGCCGGGAAGGTGACGGCGCTGACCAGGCCGCCGTAGCCGGAGGTGTCGCCGGTGCCGCTGACGCCGAACATGCCCTGGCGGACGCCGACCTGGCCGACCTCGCCGGTGGGTGCCGGGACGTTCTCCGGCATCTTGTCGGTGCTGTCGGGGCTGCCGGGGCTGCCGGGCTTGTCGGGGGTCTGGTCGCTCATCGCAGCAGGCCCTTCATCTCCGAGGTCGGCAGCGCCTTGAGGGCCGCGTTCTCCAGCTCCTCGATCTGGGCGGCACGGTTGGCACCGAGCTTGGTCGTCTGGACCTGGTCGTGGAGCTTGAGGATCGCGTCGATGAGCATCTCCGGGCGCGGCGGGCAGCCGGGGAGGTACATGTCCACGGGCACGACGTGGTCGACGCCCTGGACGATGGCGTAGTTGTTGAACATGCCGCCGGAGCTGGCGCACACGCCCATGGCGAGCACCCACTTGGGGTCGGCCATCTGGTCGTAGATCTGGCGCAGGACCGGGGCCATCTTCTGGCTGACCCGGCCGGCGACGATCATCAGGTCCGCCTGGCGCGGGGAGGCGCGGAAGACCTCCATGCCGAAGCGGGCCAGGTCGTACTTGGGGCCACCGGTCGTCATCATCTCGATGGCGCAGCAGGCCAGGCCGAAGGTGGCCGGCCAGAACGACGCCTTGCGGAAGTAGCCGGCCACGCCCTCCACGGTCGTCAGCAGGACGCCGCTGGGAAGCTTCTCTTCAATGCCCACGGGGGTCTCCTTCTGCTCCGGTCAGTCCCAGTCGAGGCCGCCGCGACGCCACTCGTAGGCGTAGGCGACGGTCAGGTTGACCAGGAAGAGGACGACGGCGACGAGCCCGAAGCCGCCCAGGGCGTCGAAGTGCACGGCCCACGGGACGAGGAACATGATCTCGACGTCGAAGACGATGAAGGTCATCGCGACGGTGTAGTACTTCACGGGGAACCGGCCGCCACCGACCGGCTGCGGAGTGGGCTCGATGCCGCACTCGTAGGAGTCGACCTTGGCGCGGTTGTAGCGGCCCGGGCCGGTGAGGGTGCTCACCGCCACCGAGAAGATCGCGAAACCCGCGGCCAGGGCCGCGAGGAACAGGACCGGTGTGTAGAGCTCCATCTGAGCCGACTCTCCTCTCCGGCGCCCCGTGGTCGGATGCGCGTCCAGGCCGGTCCGAGGACGTGGCGCGGGCCGCGTCTCGTGACCTTGTGAACCGAATCACTAGGTGGCGCAGCCCACATCTTGCCACTGCTCGCGAGGTCGGTACAGCCGGGGGGTCGCTCCGGTCCGGACCGACCCCGCGACCGGGCCGCACCGGCCCTGACCTGGGCATTTAAGACACTCAGCCGTTGCTTAATTCAGGGTGCTTGGGGGCGCGGTTGCTCCGGCTCGTGTGGGCCAGCGCGGTCCGTGGAGCGCGCTGGGACGCACGAGGCGGCTGCCGGGCCGAGCCTCGCAGCCGGGCTCAGGCGTGGCCGCGGTGGAGGGCGACGATGCCGCCGGAGAGGTTGCGCCACTCGACGCCGGACCAGCCGGCCTCCTGGAGCAGAGTCGCCAGGCCGGCCTGGTCGGGCCAGGCGCGGATCGACTCCGCGAGGTAGACGTAGGCGTCCGGGCTGCTGGAGACCGCGCGCGCGACCGGGGGCAGCGCCTTCATGAGGTACTCGACGTAGACGGTGCGGAACGGCGCCCAGGTGGGGTGGCTGAACTCGCAGACCACGAGGCGGCCGCCCGGCTTGGTCACCCGGCGCATCTCGCGCAGGCCGGCGACCGGGTCGACGATGTTGCGCAGCCCGAAGGAGATCGTGACCGCGTCGAAGGTGGCGTCCGCGAACGGCAGCCGGGTGCCGTCGCCGGCGGTGAAGGGCAGGTGCGGGCGGGCCTGCTTGCCCACCTGGAGCATGCCCAGGGAGAAGTCGCACGGGACGACCGTCGCGCCCTTGTCGTGGAAGGGGACGCTCGAGGTGCCGGTGCCGGCGGCCAGGTCGAGGATGCGCTCCCCCGCCACCGGCGCGACGGCGTCGACGACGTGGGTGCGCCAGCGTCGGTCCTGGCCCAGCGAGAGCACGTCGTTGGTGACGTCGTAGCGCTTGGCCACCGCGTCGAACATCCGACGGACGTCGGTCGGCTGCTTGTCCAGGTCTGCACGGGCCACGGGCGAAGACTAGGCGGTGGCCCCTGGCCCGCTCTCGCTCGACCCGTCCCGCCCGCACCGGCACACGTCGCCGTCGCGGTGATCCCCGCCACGCGATGTCCGGGAAGCGGACGGCGGTGAGTAGTCTCGACGGCGTGACGAGCAGCAGTCCGGGTGAGCTGGGCACTCCCGCCCCCGCCCTGGTGGCCCGCACGGTCGAGATCGACCCGGCTCGGGTCGAGGACCTCCTCGCGCTGCTGCCCACCGACGACCCGGTCAGCTGGGTGCGCCGCGACGAGGGCCTGGTCGGCTGGGGACGCGCCGCCGAGCTGCGCACCGCCGGGGCCGCCCGCTTCGACGACGCCGCCGCCTGGTGGAGCGAGCTGACCTCCCGCGCGGTGGTGCGCGACGAGGTGACCGAGCCGGGGACCGGCCTGGTCTGCTTCGGCACCTTCGCCTTCGCCGACTCCCCCGGCGAGTCCGTCCTGGTCGTGCCCTCGGTCGTGGTCGGCCGGCGCGGTGAGCGCGCCTGGCTCACGACCGTCGGTCGCGGCCTGGAGCACCTCGACCACGCGCTGGTCGCCGCCGAGGCGCCGCGCGCCCCCGAGGGGATCGCGTTCACCGACGGTGCCCTCGACGGCGAGGCCTGGATGTCGGCGGTCGCCGACGCCGTCTCCCGGATCGAGCGCGGCGACCTCGAGAAGGTCGTGCTGGCGCGAGACCTGGTGGCGCGCGCCGACGGTGACGTCGACGTCCGGTGGCCCCTGCGACAGCTGTCGGCGGCGTACCCGATGTGCTGGACGTTCCACGTCGACGGGATGGTCGGCGCGACCCCGGAGATGCTGGTGCGCCGCGAGCGCGGCCTGGTCACCTCGCGCGTGCTCGCCGGCACCATCCGCCGCACCGGCGACGACGAGCGCGACCTCGCCCTGGCGGCGGCGCTGGCGCGGTCCTCCAAGGACCTCGAGGAGCACGAGTACGCCGTCCGGTCGGTCGCCGACGCGCTCGACCCGCACTGCTCGTCGATGAACGTCCCCGAGGCTCCGTTCGTGCTGCACCTGCCCAACGTGATGCACCTGGCCACCGACGTCGCCGGCGTCGCCCGGGACGCCCGCACGTCGCTGGAGCTCGCCGCCGCGCTGCACCCCTCGGCCGCCGTGGGCGGCACCCCGACGACCGCGGCCGTGGCCCTGATCGCCGAGATCGAGCAGATGGACCGGGGCCGCTACGCCGGGCCCGTCGGCTGGATGGACGCCAGCGGTGACGGCGAGTGGGGCATCGCGCTGCGCTCCGCGTCGGTCTCCGGCGACACCGTGCGGCTCTTCGCCGGCTGCGGCATCGTCGCCGACTCCGACCCCGAGGCGGAGCTGGCGGAGGCGCAGGCGAAGTTCGTGCCGGTCCGCGACGCGCTGGGCGGCTGACCCGGGCCGCCGAGCCGTCACTCACGCACGCTCGAGGCGTCACTCGCGCACGCGCGGCCGTGCGCCAGCGACCTCTCGGCCGTGCGCCAGCGACCTCTCGGCCGTGCGCCAGCGACCTCTCGGCCGTGCATGTGCGACCTCTCGGCGGGTGAGGGTCAGGGGAGGTCGGCGCCGTCGGGGAGGCGGAGGTAGTCCTGCTCGCGCGGGGTGAGGAAGGTCGAGAGGTGGGTGTCGGCCATGCCGAGCGCGAGGTCGGAGTAGACCTTGTCGTGGATGGCGAGGTTGCGCGGCGCGCCGACGGCCAGGGCGAAGTCGATCGCCTCGCTGATCTTCATCCACGGCGCGGACACGGGCGCCAGCAGCAGGTCCACCGGGCGGCCCGGGCCGTCGAGGCTGTCGCCGGGGTGGAAGACCGAGGTGCCACCGAGGTCGAGCAGGAAGCCGGAGTTGTCGGGGCGCGGGTAGTCGGGGTGGATGACGGCGTGCTTGTCGTTGACGACCTCGACGTCGATCGCTCCCGCGGCGAACCGCTCCCCGGGCGCCACCACGGTGACCCGCTCGAGCAGGTCCGGCGCCTGCTCGGCGACCGCGTCGGCCACCTGGGCGATCGTGCGCACCGGGGCGTCGGCCCGGCGCAGCCGGTCGGGCGTCCAGTGGTCGGGGTGCAGGTGCGTCACCAGCACCAGGTCGGCGCCGTCGACCGCCTCGGGCTCGGTGAAGGCACCCGGGTCGAGGACCACCGTGGTGCCCTCGTGCTCGATGCGGACGCAGGAGTGGCCGAACTTCGTCAGGCGCATGCACCCACCGTAATCCGCTGGCCGCGCCCTGCCGG
Organism: Nocardioides sp. REDSEA-S30_B4; assembly: GCF_001627265.1. Classification (NCBI taxonomy): domain Bacteria; kingdom Bacillati; phylum Actinomycetota; class Actinomycetes; order Propionibacteriales; family Nocardioidaceae; genus Nocardioides; species Nocardioides sp. REDSEA-S30_B4. The sequence continues at coordinate 29,796 of NZ_LUPI01000025.1, forward strand.
GTCGGCCAGGATGCGTGGGTGCTCGAGGTGGTCGTCTCCGGTCTCGTGACCGGTCTGGCCATCGCGGTGCCGATCGGTGCGGTCGGCGCGTTCCTGGTCATCCTCACCGCCCGCACGTCCTGGCGGGTCGGCTCCGCGGCGGCGCTGGGGGTCGCCACGGTCGACGGGGTGTACGCCGCCGTCGCGGTCCTCGGCGGAGCGGCCCTGGCCGGTCTGGTCGGGCCGGTCGCCGACCCGCTGCGCGTGGTGTCCGGCCTGGTGCTGCTCGGCATCGCCGCGCTCACCGCGCTGCATGCCTGGTCGCGGCGGGCCGCCCCGGAGCGGTCGGGGCGGGTGGTCGGGCCGCGAGCGGCGTACCTGCTGTTCGTGGGGATCACCGCGGTCAACCCGACGACGGTGGTCTACTTCGGGGCCGTCGTGCTCGGGAACCGCGACCTGGTGGACGGGCCGGCGCAGGGGCTGGTCTTCGTGACGGCGGCCTTCGCGGCCTCGGCGCTGTGGCAGCTCGGACTGGCCCTCGCGGGCGCCGGCCTGGGGCGGAGCGTCACGGGACGGCGGGGCCGGCTGGTCACCGGCCTGGTCTCCGCCACGGTCGTCGCGGGCCTGGCGGTCCGGACGATCCTGGGCTGAGCCGTCACGTCCTGAGCCTCACCAGGGGCGTCGCAGACTGGGGCCATGGAGCACCAGCGCACCGTCGCGATCACCGGCGTCACCGGGGCCATCGGCGGGGAGGTGGTCCGGCTGCTGGCCGGTGCCGACCTCCGCCTCGACCTGCGTCTGCTGGCCCGCGACCCGTCCCGGGCACCTGACGTCGACACCGACGTACGACGCTGCGACTACGCCGACCACGCCTCGGGCGTGGAGGCCCTGCGTGGCGTGGACACCCTGCTCATGGTCTCGGCGTCCGAAGCCGCCGACCGCCGGGTCCAGCACCGCACCTTCGTCGAGGCAGCGGCGGAGGCCGGGGTGCCCCGGGTCGTCTACACCTCGTTCGTGGGCGCCGCGGCGGACGCGACCTTCACGCTCGGCCGCGACCACCACGACACCGAGGCCGCGATCCACGCGAGCGGGATGGAGCACACCGTCCTGCGGGACAACTTCTACCTCGACGTGCTGCCGCTCTTCGCCGACCACGAGGGCGTGATCCGCGGGCCCGCCGGGGACGGGCGGGTGGCCGCGGTCGCGCGTGCGGACGTGGCGGCGGTGGCCGCCGCCGTCCTGCGCGACCCGGCTCCGCACGCGGGCGCCGCCTACGAGCTCAGCGGACCGGAGGCCCTCACCATGACCGAGGTCGCCGAGCGGGCCGGGCGGGTGCTCGGGCGCGACCTGCGGTTCGTCGACGAGACCGTCGAGGAGGCCTGGGCGTCGCGGCGGGCGGCGTACCCCGACGCCCCCGACTGGCAGCTCGAGGCCTGGGTCAGCACCTACACCGCGATCGCGGACGGCTCGTGTGCCCAGGTCACCGACGCGGTCGAGCGGGTCACCGGGCGCCCCGCGCGGACGCTCGAGCAGACGCTGGACCAGACGCTGGACGGCTGAGCGCGGCACCCGGGGGATCAGGGACGCAGCGCGCGGATCCGGGCGTCGAGGTCGCGCCGGTTGTCGCGGCGCACCCGCACCTCGACCACCTCGATGCCCCCGTTCGGCGAGGCGAGCGCCTGCTCGAGCTCGGGCAGCGACTCGACGCGCCAGTGCGGGGTGCGGGTGGCGGCGCAGAGCGACGCCAGGTCGACGTGGTGGGGCGTGCCGAAGACCCGGTCGAAGCGGTCCGCGTGCACCGGGTCGCCCTGCTCGAGGGTCGCGAAGATCGAGCCGCCGTCGTCGTTGACCACGACGATCGTGAGGTCCGGCTCGGGCTCGTCGGGCCCGAGCACGAGGCCGTTGGCGTCGTGCAGGAAGGTGACGTCGCCGAGCAGCGCGATCGCGCGGGAGGAGTGCGGACGACCCAGTGCCGCACCCACCGCAGTGGACACCACCCCGTCGATGCCGGCCAGCCCGCGGTTGGCCAGCACCTTGCGCCGGTCGCCCACGGCCCAGCCGCGGATCATCAGGTCCAGGTCACGGACCGGGTTGGAGGCGCCGACGAGCAGCAGCCCACCAGGAGGTACGGCGGCAGCGACCGCCCCCGCGACCTCGTGGGGCGTCAGGTCCGGCTCGGCCGCGAGCAGCCGGTCGAGCTGGGCTGCGACCGAGCGGTCGGCGGCCTGCCACTCCTCGAGCCAGCCGGGGTCGCACGCGGCCTGGTCGGGGTGCGGCTCGCCCCAGCCGATCTCGTGGTCGACGACGAAGGGGCGCTCGCTCCACACCCCGGGCGTCGGCGCCGACAGCACCTCGACGTCGGGCCGGGCGAGCAGCGCCTGCACCGGCCGGGACAGTGTGGGGTGCCCCATGACGACGACCCGCTCGACCCGCTCGGCGAGCGACGAGCCCAGCAGCAGGCGGTAGGTCCGCAACGGCGTGCATCCGGTGCGGCAGCCGGCGCTGGGCTCGGCCAGCAGCGGCCAGCCGACGCGCTCGGCCAGCACCCGGGCCGGGGGCCCGGCGTCGTCACCGGCCACGACGACCGTCCGCTTCGCGGGGTCGATCGGCTCGAGGTGCCGACCGCGCCACGGGTGCTGCACGCGCGGCGGCTCGGCGACCTCGGGCAGGTCGGTCCAGGCCGCCTCGGGCACCAGCGGGTCGTCGAACCGGACGTTGAGGTGGGTGGGCCCGCCCTCGGCGAGCGGGGGCACCGGGTCGTCGGGCCCGAGGTCGAGGGTCGGCACCAGCGGTCCGAACACCCCGACCTGGTCGGTCGTCTGGTTGGCGCCGGTGCCGCGCAGCCGGGCGGGCCGGTCGGCGGTCACCGCGACGACCTCGACGCCGGCGTGGGCGGCCTCGAGCAGCGTGGGGTGCAGGTTGGCGACGGCGGTGCCCGACGTGCAGACCACGGCCGCGCGGGCACCGACCTTGGTCAGACCCAGCGCGAGGAACGCGGCGGATCGCTCGTCGATGCGGGTGTGCAGCCGCAGCAGCCCGGCGCGGGCGGCGTCGAACAACGCGAAGGAGAGCGGGGCGTTGCGCGAGCCGGGGGCGACCACGACCTCACGGACGCCGGCCTCAAGCAGCGCGGTGACGACGGCGCGGGCGGTGGCGGTCGAGGGGGTCACGAGCGGCGATCCTGCCGCAGGGCCCGCACCTCGGCCAGCCGTGCCTCCCAGTGCGCCACCCGGTCCGGGGCGGCCGCCAGTCGGTCGAGGGCCGCCCGATCGACGGTGGGTCGCGTCACCGGCAGCGCACCGTCGACGGGCAGCAGCGGCTCGACCGCGGGGTCGTCGGTCAGCAGCGCCACGGTTGCCAGGCCGCAGGCGTGCGGCAGCTCGGGCAGCGAGGCGGCCAGCGCGACGCCCGCCGCGATGCCCACCGAGGTCTCCAACGCCGACGAGACCACCACGGGCAGGCCGATGTCCTCCGCGATCCGCAGGCAGGCCCGGACCCCGCCGAGCGGCTGCACCTTCAGCACCGCCACGTCGGCGGCCTCCAGGTCGCGGACGCGGTAGGGGTCGGCCGCCCGGCGGATGGACTCGTCGGCGGCCACGGGCACGTGCTGCCGGCGGCGTACGACGGCGAGGTCCTCGACCTGCGCGACCGGCTGCTCGACGTACTCCAGGCCCCCGGCGGCGCGGTCCAGCACCGGCAGCCGACGCAGCGCGGTGTCGACGTCCCAGAGCCCGTTGACGTCGATGCGCACCAGCCCGTCGGGGCCCAGCGCGTCGCGCACCGCCTCGAGGCGGGCCTCGTCCTCGGTCTCGTCCTGTCCGGGCTCGGCGACCTTGACCTTGGCGGTGCGGCAGCCGGAGCGCGCCACGATGTCGTGCGCCCGCTCGGGGCCGACCGCGGGGACGGTGACGTTGACCGGCACGCGGTCGCGCAGCGGCGCCGGCCAGTCCCCCGCCGCGGCCTCCTCGGCGCAGCGCAACCACGGCTCGGCGACGGCCGGGGCGTACTCCAGGAACGGGCTCCACTCGCCCCAGCCGCCCGGTCCCTCGAGCAGCACGCCCTCGCGGACGGTGATGCCGCGGAAGCGGGTCGTCATCGGCACCGACCACACGTGGGGGCTCACGCCGGCTCCCCGACCAGTCGCCCGAGGGCCAGGCGGTCCGGCTTGCCGTTGGCCAGCAGCGGGATGTCTCGCACCTCCACCACCTGGCGCGGGGCCCACGAGCGCGGGCGCTCGGCGGCCACCCAGTCGCGCAGTTCCTGCGTGGAGGGGGCGGCACCGTCGCGCGGCACCACGAACGCCACCAACCGGCGCCCCCACTCCTCGTCGGGGACCCCGAGCACCTCCGCGGCGGCGAGGTCCGGGTGCTCCCGCAGTCGCGCGGCCACCGCCGGGCCCGGGACGTTGACCCCGCCGGTGACGACCACGTCGTCGACCCGACCGAGCACCTGCAGACGACCGTCCTCGTCGAGGCGGCCGGCGTCGGCGGTGTGGAACCAGCCGTCGACCAGCACCTCGGCGGTCAGCTCGGGGTCGCCGTCGTAGCCGTCGAAGATCGTGGGCCCGGCCAGCCGGATGCGACCCGAGGGTCCCAGCGCGACCGCCACACCGTCGAGCGGGACGCCGTCGTAGACGCAGCCGCCCGCGGTCTCGGCAGCGCCGTACGTCGCGACTACGCGCACCCCGGCCGCCTCGGCGCGGGCACGCAGCGCGGGATCTACCGGCCCCCCGCCGAGCAGCACGGTGTGGAAGGTCCGCAGCGCCCAGGTGTCGTCAGAGGTGCCTCCCCGGCCGTCCCCCGCCGACAGCATCCGGTGCAGCTGCGTGGGGACGAGCGAGGTGAGGCGCGGCACCGTCGGGTGCTCGCGCAGCAGCGCCGCGGTCGCCTCCGCGAAGCCCGCGTGGTCCTCGGCGAGGACCGGTCGGTGCCCGGCGAGCCAGGACCGGCACACGACCTGGGCACCGGCGACGTAGGTCGGCGGCAGGGTCAGCAGCCACGCCCCCTCCGCGCCGAGGCGCGCGCGGGTCGCCCGCGCCGACGCGAGCACCGCCCCGCGGCTCAGGACGACGCGCTTGGGTCGGCCTGTCGAGCCGGAGGTCGTCACGACCAGCCGCTCGTCGTCGTCGCGCTCCAGCCACCCGGTGAGGGCGCGCACGGCGTCGGCGGCGCTGCCCTCGAGGTCCATGGCGACGAGGCTAGCCGCGACGCCCGGGTCGGCCCGTGCCGGGACGCCCCCGGTCCACCGTGTTGAATGGCTGCTCGTGGCAACCCCAGGACAGTGGCTCGCCGGCTCTCGGCCCCGCACCCTCCCGGCCGCGGTCTCACCGGTGCTCGCGGGCACGGCCGTGGCGGCGTACGTCGACGAGCCGGTGTGGTGGAAGGCGGCCCTGGCCCTCGTGGTCAGCCTGGCGCTGCAGGTCGGCGTCAACTACGCCAACGACTACTCCGACGGCATCCGCGGCACCGACGAGGACCGCGTCGGCCCGATGCGGCTGGTCGGATCCGGTGCCGCGGCCGCGGGGGCCGTGAAGCGTGCCGCGTTCCTGGCCTTCGGCGTGGCCGGCGTGGCCGGCCTGGTGCTCGCCGCCGCGACCGCGTGGTGGCTGCTGGCCGTCGGTGCGGTCTGCGTGCTGGCCGCCTGGTTCTACACCGGCGGGTCCAGGCCCTACGGCTACCTCGGGCTCGGCGAGGTGATGGTCTTCGTCTTCTTCGGCCTGGTCGCCGTCGTGGGCACGACCTACGTCCAGACCCGCACCTGGGAGCCCGCTGCGCTCTGGGCCGCGGTCGGCGTCGGGGCGCTGGCCTGCGCGATCCTCGTCGTCAACAACCTGCGCGACATCCCCACCGACACCCTCGCCGGCAAGCGCACGCTCGCGGTCAAGCTCGGCGACCGCGGCACCCGCACGCTGTACGCCGGCCTGGTGGCCGCGGCCGCGCTCGCCGTCGTGGCCCTGGCCGCGACGACCACGTGGTGGGCGCTGCTGGGGCTGGGTTTCCTGCTGCCCTCGGTGGCCGGGCTGCGGACCGTCCTCGGTGGCGCGACCGGACCGGCGCTGGTGCCGGTGCTCCAGTCGACCGGGTTCGCGCAGCTGGTGTGGGCGGTGCTCAGCGGCGTACCGCTGTTCTGGGTCTGAGCAGCGGCCCCGACCTCAGTCCGCGTCCTCCTTGGACTTCATCTCCTCGAAGCGGCTCGTGGCTGCCCGGGCCCGCTCGTCGACCTTGCGGGCCAGCGCCTCGCGGGGGCCGTTGAGCAGCACGTAGGAGCCGATGCCGCTGATCAGCAGGGCGATGACGAAGCCCGCCAGCAGGTTGGCCTCACCGGCGATGAGCACCCACAGCCCGAGCACGACGCCGAGGGAGGCGAGGAAGAGCAGGATGCGCAGACCGGTGTAGACGAGGAACTCCTTCACGTCGTTCAGGGTAGGCGGTCACCACCGCCGACCTAGAGTGGAGGTGTGCTGAAGTTCCTGCTGGTGGTGGCGCTGGTCGCGGTCGCGGTCTACCTCGTCGTCCGTGCCGCCCAGCGCGGCACCCTCCGACCGTCCCGTCCGGCGCCCACGCCCCGTCCGCGACAGATCGCGCCCGACGACGACGAGGACTTCCTGCGCGACCTCGACCGGCGCAAGCCGCACGGCGAGGACGACGACCCGGACACCCCGACCCGCTGACCCGACCTCGCGCTGCCGGGATCCGCGCGCTGGTCTGGTCGAACCGGCGTGTTGATACGCCGGGTCGGCAGGACGGACGGGTCGAACCGGCGTCTTGATACGCCGGGTCGGCACGACGGACGACTAGGAGCCGGGGTGGAGCGGGGAGACGGCGGGCGCGTCGGCGTAGGAGTGCATCGAGGAGGTCGAGAAGTAGTTGATCCCGATGAAGTTGAACCACAGCGTCGCCATGCCCAGCAGCGCGAGCAGCGCGGCGTTGCGGCCCTTCCAGCCGGCCGTGGCGCGGGCGTGGAGGTAGGCGGCGTAGACGACCCAGGTGATGAAGGCCCAGACCTCCTTGGGGTCCCAGGACCAGTACGACGCCCACGCCTCGTGCGCCCAGATCGGCCCGGTGATGAGCACCGCGAAGGTCCACACCGGGAAGCCGAAGGCATGCATCCGGTAGGACACCCGGTCCAGTGCCGCGGGGCTGGGGACCCGGCCGAGGTAGCCGCCGGTGCGCCCCTTGCGCTCGGCGCGCTCCTTGAGCAGGAACAGCGCCGAGGCGATGCCGCCGAGGGTGAAGGCACCCGTCGCGATGATCGCCGACACCACGTGGATGACGAGCCAGTAGGAGTTGAGCGCCTCACGCAGCGGGCCGACGGGCTGGTAGAGCCAGATGACGGCCACCATCAGCAGGCTGAGCACCACCGCGACGACGATCGGCGCCATCCACGCCAACCCGAAACGGCGGCGCAGCAGGAGGTAGAGCGCGGCGACCACGAAGGTGCCGGACAGCGTGAACTCGTACATGTTGCCCCAGGGCACGCGGTGCGGCTCGGCGGCCATGCCGCGCGCGACCAGCGCCACCAGGTGCACCACGGCGGCCAGGCAGGTGAGCAGGAAGCCCAGTCGACCGGCCATCTCCACGCGCTCGCTGGTGCGATCGTCGACCTCCGGCTCGGGCGCCGGCGGCGCACCGGCACCGACCGTGATCGCCTCGCGGGCGGTCGCCTGGCCGCGCTGGCCGGCCACCGGGACCGAGCGCAGCAGCGCCCACTCGGCCAGGTGCGAGAGCAGGGCGAGGAAGTAGACGACGCCGGCCGCGGCGACGGCCTGGTTCGAGAGCGCCTCCCAGGCGGTCTGGCTCACGGGGTGTCCTCCTGAGGATGGTCGAGCGCCTCCACGATAGCCAGGCGCAGGTCGTCGACGACGGCGGCGGTGTCTCCGCCGCCGGAGCGGTCCAGGGCCGCGAGCTCCACGCGCGACCCCTCCCCGTCTTCGGCGGGCACGACGCGCAGCCACACGCGCCGCGGCCGGATGAACAGCGACCCGCACAGCCCGATCAGCGCCAGCACGACGCCGCCCAGCGCGATCCGCTTGCCCGGGGTCTGGCTGACCTGGACGCGCACCCACGGCTCGACGCCCTCGAAGGTCACCGAGCCGAGCCCGTCGGGCAGCCGTGCGGTGTCACCGACGGCCAGGTCGAGCCGCAGCGGGCGGCCCTCGTCGTTCTCCAGCTGGGTCGCGTCCTCCTTGTCGAGGATGTAGACCGACTGGGACTCGCCGTCCTCGAGGCCGAGGTCGCCGACGTAGACGTTGGTCGAGAGCACCGGGTTGCCGTCGCGGCCCATCACGTTGAACGGGTCGCCGTCGATGCTGGCGAAGAAGGGGTAGAAGAAGCCCTCCAGGCCGATCGCCTGCGGCTCGGCGGCCAGCGCCTTCACCACCCCGAAGGAGAAGAACGAGGCGTCCTGCGGCAGGAACACCGTCGGCCCCGAGTAGGCGATCTCGCCGTCGCCGCCGCGCACGGTGACGATCGGCGCGTAGCCGTGCCCGACCAGGAAGACCTCGCTGTCGCCGATGCGCAGCGGGTGGTTGACCCGCAGGTCGTAGGTCTGGTCGGGCTCGCCGGGCGCGGTGCGGTAGGTCAGCCGGGCCTCGAAGGCGCGCGCCATCCCCTGGCCCGGACCCTCCTCGAGCCACTCCACCTCGAAGGAGTCGACGTCGAAGGAGAAGGGCTCGAGCTCGTCGGCGGAGAAGAACGAGCCCGGCACGAAGTCGTCGTACTGCGTGAGGTTGTTGGCGAAGCCGGCGCCCTGCACGACGATGACGCCGCCCTTGTAGCCGAGCAGCCCGCCCATCGCGAAGCCGACCAGCACCACGATGACCGAGAGGTGGAAGAGCAGGTTGCCGGCCTCGCGGAGGTAGCCGCGCTCGGCGGCGACCGTGCCTGCCTCGCGCTCCGCGGCGGCGCCCTCGGTGGGGGCGGGACGCAGCCGGTAGCGCCGGCGGCGCAGCTCGGCACGGGCGACCTCGAGCACCTGCTCGGGGCTCGCGCCGACGTCGTACGCCGCATGGTCGGGCAGCCGGGTCAGGTGGCGGGGGGCCGCGGGCGGGACGGCGCGGGCGGCGGTCCAGTAGTGCTTGGTGCGGGGCAGGATGCAGCCGACGAGGCTGACCATGAGCAGCACGTAGACCGCGGCGAACCACACCGACCCGTAGACGTCGAAGAGGCCGAGCGCCTCGTAGACCGGGGTCAGGGACTCGTGCTGGTCCTTCCACTGCCGGGCCCCGAAGGAGTCGACGCTCTCCTGGGGGATGACCGAGCCCGGGACGGCGGCGAGCGCGAGCAGGAGCAGCAGCACCAGGGCGGTGCGCATCGAGGTCAGCTGGCGCCAGACGAAGCGGCCCAGCTCCCGGGCGGTGAGCTCGCCCGGACGCCGGGTGGGCTGCCGGGTGGGCTGCCGGGTGGGCTGCTGCTGGCCGGACTGCTCGCTCACACCGCCACCTCGAAGTCGCTGACCAGCTGGATCTGGATCCACGTGACGGCCTGGTCCCACAGCCCGGTGACCAGCAGGACGCCGACCAGCACGAGCATGCCGCCGCCGGCGCGGGTGACCCACTGCTGGTGGCGCCGCACCCAGGCCAGTGCGGTGAGCGCCCGGCGCCAGGCCAGCCCGGCCAGCACGAACGGCACCCCGAGGCCGAGGGAGTAGAAGCCGAGCAGCAGGGCGGCGCGACCGGCGGTGCCCTCGTCGTACCCGAGCCCGAGGATCACTCCGAGCGTCGGGCCGATGCAGGGGGTCCAGCCCAGGCCGAACAGGAAGCCGAGGACGGGGGCGGCGGCCAGTCCGACGGCGGGCACCTTGTGCACGCGCAGGTCGCGCTGGAGCCACGGGACGGCGCGGGCGAAGAGGCCCATGAACGCCAGGCCGAGGACGATCGAGAAGATGCCCAGCCCGATGTCGAGGGCCTGCTTGTTGACCAGGAGCCACGTGCGCATGCCGCCCACCGCGGCGCCGAGGATGACGAAGACGACCGTGAAGCCGAGCACGAAGAGCACCGAGCCGGCGACCATGCGCCCGCGGCGCACGTCACCGGTGGCGATGTCGGCGCCCGACAGCCCGGTGGCGTAGGAGAGGTATCCCGGCAGCAGCGGCAGCACGCACGGGGAGAAGAAGGAGACCAGGCCCGCGAGCACGGCGACGGGCACGGCCAGCACCAGCGACCCGGACAGGGTGGTCGCCTCGAGCCAGTCACCCATCGGCGGGCTCGCCCTCGGTGGGCTCGGGGGGCGCGGGGGCGGGAGGACCGCCGGCGTCCTCGACCAGGTTCGTCAGCGTCGTGCGCGACGGGATCTCGCCGTTGATCAGGGAGACCACGACACCGGACTCGTCGAGCACGAGCGTGGTCGGCGTCGAGCGCGGCGAGGTGCGGCCGGTGAAGGCCAGGAGCGCGTCGCCGTCGGGGGCGTAGATCGAGGGGTAGTCCACGCCGCGGTCGAGCTCGAAGGAGCGGGCGTTGGCGGCGCTGGTGTCGCGGATGTTGATGCCGAGGAAGTCCACGTCGCCGTCGTACGCCGCATAGAGCTCGGTCAGCATCGGCATCTCCTTGATGCAGGGCCCGCAGCCGCTCCACCACACGTTGACGACCGTGACCGTGCCCGGGGTGAAGGTGTAGTCCTCCCCCGTCGTCGTCTTCCCCGAGAGCTCCACCGGCGGCTGCTGGTCACCGAACGCGAACTCCACGACGCCGCCGTTGCCGGGGACGTAGTCGAGGTCGCCGGTGCCGGTCAGGTTCGAGCAGCCGGCGAGCAGCACCGGCAGCAGCACCGCGGGGAGCAGGGAGGCGGGCCGTCGCAGGAGACGGGTCGCCCGGGAGGAGCGGGACATGTCAGGGACGGCGCTCCTCGGGAGCGCCACCGGCCGAGAACGGGGCCGCCTTGTCACCGGCGGGGATCAGGTCGCCGGCGGGCTCGGAGTAGGCGATGGCGGTGACCCGGTCGCCGCTGAAGTGGATCGAGGTCAGCGAGCACAGCGTGCACTGGCGCTTGCGCGGGTCGTGGAGGAACGAGCGCCCCTCGAGGCTGAGCCGGGTGATCCAGATCGGCAGCTGGTGGGACACGATCACGGCCTCGTGGCCGGCGGCGGCCTCGCGCGCGTCGTGGATGGCCTCGGTCATCCGGGCGACGACCTGCTTGTACGGCTCGCCCCACGAGGGCTTGAACGGGTTCCACAGGTGACGCCACGACGAGGGTCGGGTGAGCACGTTGCGCTTGCCGCCGAAGGTCTCGCCCTCGAAGACGTTGGTCGACTCGATGACCCGCTGATCGGGGTGCACCTCGAGCTCGCGGGCCGCGGCGAGCGGCGCGATGGTCTCGCGGGTGCGGTCGAGCGGGGAGGCGACGAGGTGGACGATGTCGCGGTCGCTGATGGTGTCGGCGACCCGCTGGGCCATGGTCCGGCCCAGCTCGGAGAGGTGGAACCCGTCGCGACGGCCGTAGAGCACGCCGTCGGGGTTGTGGACCTCGCCGTGGCGCAGCAGGTGGACGATCGTCTGCTCGCTCATGCGGCACCCCCCGCAGCGGCGGCCGCACGGGCGGCGGCGGGCAGCGCGTCGAGCACGGTCTGCACGGCCTCGTCGTCGTGCGCGGAGGACAGGAACCACGCCTCGTACGCCGACGGCGGGAGGTAGACCCCGGCGTCGAGCATCGCGTGGAAGAAGGCGGCGTACGCCGCGGCGTCGGTGCGCGAGGCGTCGGTGAAGTCACGCACCGGCCCCTCGGCCAGGAAGACCGAGAACATCGTGCCGGTCGACTGCACGGTGTGGGCCACACCCGCGGCCGTCAGTGCCTCGGAGGCCGCCTGCTTGAGCGTGTCCGCGGCGGCGCCGATGTGGTCGTAGACCTCCTGGGTCGCCAGCCGCAGCGTGGTGAGCCCCGCGGTGGTGGCGATCGGGTTTCCCGACAGCGTGCCGGCCTGGTAGACCGGCCCCTCCGGCGCCAGGTGGCCCATCACGTCGGCACGGCCGCCGAAGGCCGCGGCGGGGAAGCCGCCGCCCATCACCTTGCCGAAGGTGACCAGGTCGGGGCGCCAGCCCTCGGCCCTGCCGTCCAGGCCCCACTGGCCCTCGCGAGTGACGCGGAAGCCGGTCATCACCTCGTCGGAGACGAACAGCGCACCGTGCTTCGCGCAGGTCTCGGCCAGGAAGGCGTTGAAGCCCGGCTCCGGCGGGACGACGCCCATATTGCCGGGGGCGGCCTCGGTGATCAGGCAGGCGATCCGGTCGCCGTGCTCGGCGAAGGCGGCCTCGACCGCGGCACGGTCGTTGTAGGGCAGCACCAGCGTCAGCTCGGTCGAGGACGTGGGGACGCCGGGGGTCCCGGGCAGCGCGAAGGTGACCAGCCCGGAGCCGGCCGAGGCCAGCAGGGAGTCGACGTGCCCGTGGTAGCAGCCGGCGAACTTCACCACGACGTCGCGACCGGTGAAGCCGCGGGCCAGCCGGATCGCCGACATGGTCGCCTCGGTGCCGGAGGAGACGAAGCGGACGCGGTCGACCGGCGTCCGGTCGACGATCTCCTCGGCCAGCTCGACCTCGGGCTCGGTGGGCGTGCCGTACGACGTGCCGCGCGCGACCGCGGCCTGGACGGCGGCCTGCACCTCGGGGTGCGCGTGCCCGAGCAGCATCGGACCCCAGGAGCAGATGAGGTCGACGTACCGCTTCCCGTCGACGTCGGTCAGCCACGGTCCCTGCGCGGACCGGATGAACCGCGGCGTGCCGCCGACGGCGTTGAACGCCCGCACCGGGGAGTTCACGCCCCCCGGGGTCACGGCGTGGGCGCGCTGCATGAGTGCGCGCGAGTGGGGTCCGGCGTCGAGCCGCTCGTCGGTCTCCGGCGTGGTGCTCACCTCGTCATTGTCCCCGAGACGGCCAACCGCTCCCCGCGGGGGCGGGCGCCTGCGCGGGTGACGTGGTCCAGACCACGGCGTGCGACAGTGGAACGCCTGCTGTTTCAGCGTCATGACCCGGGGGGAGGCTCGTCGTCCGGGTAGCAGACATGCAGGACACGCGTAACCCAACCGTGACACCATTCGTTAGGTCAGTCACACGTGCTTGAGGGAGCGCGACACACGCACGAAGACAACTGGGAGATTCATCATGGCAGGACACCGATCCGGACGCTGGCAGCGGGGCGTGACCCTGGTGCCCCTCGCGCTCGTGTCGGCGGCATGGACGGCGAGCGTGGTCTCTGCCCCTGCCGTGAGCACCGTCGCAGCCGGCACCGACGAGGCCCCCGCGGTGGCACTGCCCGACGGCACCTCGGTGCCCGCCCAGGCCATCGACGCCCCCGCCTCGGTCTCCACCGGAGCACTCGCCGCCGGCATCGGTGACAAGAACCCCACCCAGGTCGTCGCCACCTCCTCCACCTCCGGCATCCCCGCCGCCGCGCTCGCCGCCTACCAGCGTGCTGAGACCGTGATCAACGCCGCCGACGAGACCTGCAACCTCACCTGGCAGCTCGTCGCCGCCATCGGCCGCGTGGAGTCCAACCACGGCCGCTTCGGCGGCTCTGTCCTCGACGACGACGGCGTCGCCACCCCCGGCATCTACGGCCTGCCCCTCAACGGCACCAAGGGCACCGCCGCCATCTCCGACACCGACGGCGGCCAGCTCGACAACGACTCCCGCTGGGACCGCGCGGTCGGCCCCATGCAGTTCATCCCCTCCACCTGGTCCGTGGTCGGCGTCGACGCCGACGGCGACGCCCAGCGCAACCCCCAGGACATCGACGACGCAGCCCTGGCCACCGCGGTCTATCTCTGCTCCGGCGACGACGACCTCTCCACCACCACCGGCCAGGAGAAGGCGGTCTACCGCTACAACCACTCCTGGTCCTACGTCGACCTCGTCCTGCAGGTGATGGACGCCTACGCCTCCGGCGACTACACCTCCATCCCCACCAGCGTCTCCGCGGCCGGCGCCATCAGCCCCGACCCGAAGTACACCCCCGCCCCGGTCAAGACCGCCAAGCCCGACAAGGGCGGCGACAACACCGTGGCCCCCGCACCGCAGCCCAGCCAGCAGCCCGCGCAGCCCCAGCCCACCACCGGCACCGGCGGCGACGGCGGCACCAAGGACGACGACAAGCCCAAGGGCGGCCTCGGCATCCCCGGCGCCCCCACCGTCACCCTGCCCACGCTGCCCACCACCGGCGTCACCGTGGTCGACGAGACCCTCTCCTACGCCCAGGCCGTGCTGCAGTGCACCCTCGACGGCTACATCGACAACATCCTCAAGAACGACGACCCGTTCGACCAGTGCGTCGAGGACTACATGAACGGCAAGAAGAAGGGCTGACCACCGCCCATCAGACAGCCCGAGGGGGCAGGACGCTCGACGTCCTGCCCCCTCGTGCGTCTGCGAGTCGAACCGGCGTAGCGATGCGCCGGCTCGGCGCACGGTGTCAGCGGAGGGCGACGGGGCCCGGACGGGACGCCGCCGCCCCACGGCGGAGGGTGGATGGGCCTGGCCCCCCTGGAGCGACGAAGGAGCGGAAGGGGTGGTTCCCCTCCGCCGTGGGGTGGCGGCGGGACGGCAGGGTCCCGGCGCCCCATCTCACCGGCCCACCGTCGTCGCGGACGGATGCGCCGGCTCGGCGGAACAGCACGGTCGAACCGGCGTATTGATACGCCGGCTCGGCGGGCTCAGCCGGTCAGAGGGCCAGGAGACGGGCGGCCTCGGAGGCCCAGTAGGTGAGGATCACGTCGGCGCCGGCGCGGTGGATGGAGGTGAGGGTCTCCAGGATGGCGGCCTCGCGGTCGATCCAGCCGCGCTCGGCGGCCGCCTCGAGCTGGGCGTACTCCCCCGAGACGTTGTACGCCGCCACCGGGACCTCGACGGCCTCGCGCACGCGCCGCACCACGTCGAGGTAGGGCAGCGCCGGCTTCACCATCACCATGTCGGCCCCCTCGGCGACGTCGAGCAGGGCCTCACGCACACCCTCACGGGCGTTGGCGGGGTCCTGCTGGTAGGTGCGGCGGTCCCCGACGAGCGAGGAGTCGACGGCCTCGCGGAAGGGCCCGAAGAAGGCCGAGGCGTACTTCGCGGAGTAGGCCAGGATGCCGACATCGGTGTGCTCGAAGGCATCAAGAGCGTCGCGGATGACGCGGACCTGGCCGTCCATCATGCCGCTCGGGCCGACCATGTCGACACCGGCGTGCGCCTGGGCCCGGGCCATGTCGGCGTACGCCGCCAGCGTCTGATCGTTGTCCACCCGGCCGTCCGCGGTCAGGACGCCGCAATGCCCGTGGTCGGTGAACTCGTCGAGGCACAGGTCGCTCATGACGGTCAGCGCGTCGCCGACCTCGGCGACCACGTCGGTGATCGCCAGGTTGAGGACGCCGGAGGGGTCCAGGGCACCGGACCCGGTGGCGTCCTTGGTCTCGGGGACGCCGAAGAGCATGACGCCGCCGAGACCGAGCTCGGCGGCCTCGGAGACCGCAGCCAGCAGCGAGTCGCGGGTGTGCTGGACGACGCCGGGCATGGAGGAGACCGGCTTGGGCTCGGTGAGGCCCTCACGGATGAAGACGGGCAGGACCAGCTGGCGCGCCTGCACCTGCTGCTCGGCGACCATGCGCCGCAGGGCGGGGGTGGTGCGCAGGCGGCGGGGCCGCACCAGCGGGGGGACGACGGGGGCGGGGACGGGGTGCTCGGTCACGGACCGATCCTGTCAGGTCCCCTCGAGCACCGACACGACAGCGGCCGCCACCCCGCGGGTGCGGGGGGGGCGGCCGCTGTCGGTGCCTGTGGCGGGTGGGCCGGTGGGCCCGGACCTCACTCCGCCTTGCGGCGGCGGGCCGAGGTCTTGCGGTCCGACGGCTTGGTGACCGGCTGGCCGGCCTCGAGCAGCGAGGCGCGGCGGGCGGCGCCGAAGTCGGCCAGGGCGTCGACGAGCACCTCGACGTCGGGCTTGGGCGCCATGACGTCGACGCGCAGGCCGTGCTCCTCGGCGGTCTTGGCCGTCGCGGGGCCGATCACGGCGATCACCGTCGAGGTGTGCGGCTTGCCGGCGATGCCGACCAGGTTGCGCACGGTCGAGGAGGAGGTGAAGACCACCGCGTCGAACTTGCCGGTCTTGATCGCGTCGCGGGTCGGCGCCGGCGGCGGGGCGGCCCGCACGGTCCGGTAGGCCGTGACGTCGTCGCACTCCCACCCGAGGTCGATGAGACCGGCGACGAGGTTCTCGGTGGCGATGTCGGCACGCGGCAGGAAGACCCGGTTGATGGGGTCGAGCTGCTCGTCGTACTCCGGCCACACGTCCAGCAGGCCGGCGGCGGACTGCTCCTCGGTGGGCACCAGGTCGGCGCGCAGGCCCCAGGCGGCGATCGCGGCGGCGGTCTTGTCACCGACCGCGGCGATCTTCAGGCCCGAGAAGGCGCGGGCGTCGAGGCCGTACTCCTCGAACTTCTCGCGCACGGCCTTGACGGCGTTGACCGAGGTGAAGGCGATCCACTCGTAGCGGCCCTCCACCAGGCCGCGGACGGCCTTGTCCATCTGCTGGGGGTTGCGCGGCGGCTCGACGGAGATCGTGGGGACCTCCTCGGGGATGGCGCCGTAGCCGCGCAGGTTGGTCGACAGCGAGCCGGCCTGCTCCTTGGTGCGGGGCACCAGCACGCGCCAGCCGAACAGCGGCTTGGTCTCGAACCACGACAGCGTCTGGCGCAGGTCAACGACCTTGCCGATCACGATGACGGCCGGCGGCGCGATGCGCGCGGCCCGGACGTCGGCGGCGACCTCGGCCAGTGTCGAGGTGACCGTGGACTGCTCGGTGGTGGTACCGACGCGGGTGACGGCCACGGGCGTGGTCGCGGGGCGGCCGGCGGCGACGAGCTGCTTGGCGATGTCACCGATCTGGCCGACACCGGAGAGCAGCACCAGGGTGCGATCGTCGGCGTAGCGGCTCCAGTCGACGGTGCCGTCGCAGGTCACGACCGCGACCTCGCGGTGGTCCTTGCTGGTCAGCGGGATGCCGGCGTACGCCGGGACGCCGGCGACCGAGGAGATGCCGGGGACGATCTCGAAGCCGATGCACGCCTTGGCGCAGGCCTGCGCCTCCTCGGGGCCCGAGGCGTAGGTGAACGGGTCGCCGGTCATCAGCCGGACGACGCGGCCGCCCTTCTTGGCGTGCTTGACCACGACCTTGGCGCGCGCGGCATGGGTCAGCGGCTGCCCGTCCTCTCCGAAGCCGCCGTCCACGATCTCGGGACCGGCGGCCTCGTCGGTGGGCTCCAGCCCGACCACGCGGCGCACGAGCTCGGCGTGCTCGGGTGACTCGGTCACGACGACCTCGGCCTGCTTGAGCAGCTCGACGGCGCGGACGGTCAGCAGCTCGGGGTCGCCGGGGCCGGCGCCCACGAACGACACCCAGCCGACGCGGGCCGTGGTGGGGGTTTCGGTTCGTGCGGTGGTCTTGCCTCGGGTCATGCTTGTGGCACCTGTCCTGATTCGATGGCCGGACCTGGCTGGCCCAGCTGTCCTGCCCCGTCGGCGAGCATCTCCGCTGCCAGACGGGCACCGACGCCGTGGGCGTCGGCAGGCGAGCCGGTCGCGGACATCCGCACCGAGAGCGCCCCATCGGGTGACAACGCGATCGCGCGCACCCACAACTCTTCCTCGTCCTCCCCCTCGACGATCTCCGCGAGCGCCCCGATGGGGGCCGAGCAGCCGCCCTCGAGGGTCGCGAGCACCGACCGCTCGGCCTCGACCGCCGCGCGGGTACGCGGGTCGTCGAGGGCCGCGAGCGCCTCGAGGAGCTCGGTGTCGTCGCTGCGGCACTCGACCGCGAGCGCACCCTGGCCCGGCGCGGGGAGGACCTGCAGCGGGTCGAGGACCTCGGTGGCCTCCTCGACCCGACCGATCCGGGCCAGGCCGGCGCGGGCGAGCAGCACCGCGTCGACGGTGCCCTCGCGCACGGCGCGGATGCGGGTGTCGACGTTGCCGCGGATCGGCACGACCTCCAGCCCCAGGCCCAGCGCGTGCAGCTGGGCGGCGCGGCGCGGGGAGCCCGTGCCGACGCGGGAGCCGACCGGGAGCTCGCCCAGCGTCAGGTCGTCGCGGGCGACGACCACGTCGCGGGGATCCTCGCGGGGCGGCACGACGACCAGCGTCACGCCCTCGCAGGGGTAGGTCGGCAGGTCCTTGAGGGAGTGCACCGCGAGGTCGACCTCGCCGCCGACGAGGGCGTCGCGCAGCGCGTTGACGAACACCCCGGTCGAGGCACTGCCCACGAGCGGGGTGCCGGCGGCCTGGCTGCGGTCGCCATCGGTGGTGATCTCGACCAGCTCGGTGGCCATCCCCAGCCCCTCGACCATCTCGGCGACGTGGCCGGACTGGGTCGTGGCGAGCAGGGAGCGGCGGGTGCCGACCCGGACGGTGCGGGAGGTCGAGGGGCTCATCGGGTCTTCTCCTCGGGCACGGCGGGGCTGGTCACCGCGGTGACGGCGTCGGGGTCGAGCGCGAAGAGCTCGGCCAGCGCGGCGGCGTAGGACACCGCGCCGGTCTCGTTGGCGAGCTCACGGACCCGGACGGTCGGCTCGTGCAGCAGCTTGTCGGCCACCCTGCGCACGGCGTGGAGGACCTCGGCCCGCGTCGTCGGGTCGAGGTCGGGCAGGCGCCCGTCGAGTCGGGCCATCTCGGCGGCGACCACCGAGGTGGCCATCGAGCGCAGGGCCACCACGGTGGGGGTGACGCTGGCCTGGCGGCGGGCGGTGAGGAAGGCCGAGACCTCCTCGGTGACGATCGAGCGCACGGCGGCGATCTCGACCCCGGCCTCCGACTCGTGCAGCCCGGCGGCGAGCTCGGCGAGGTTGACCAGGGTGACCCCCGGGACCTCGGCGGCCGCGGGGTCGACGTCGTGCGGGAGCGCGAGGTCGATGATCGCCAGCGGGCGGCCGTCGGGGCGGGCGGCGCGGACCAGGTCGGCGTCGACCTGGACGCCGGTGGCCCCGGTGCAGGTGATGAGGAGGTCGACACCGGCCAGCTCGGAGGCCAGCGACTCCACGGGCGCCGGGCGACCGGCGTACTCCGCAGCGAGGCGCTCGGCACGCTCCGGCGTGCGGTTGAGCACCACGATGTCGGCTGCCCCGAGGCGCGAGACCGTCGCGGTGGCCAGCCCCGCCATCGCGCCGGCGCCGAGCACGGCCACGGAGCGACCGGCGACGTCGCCGAGGGCCGGGCGGGCACGGTCGAGGGCGGCGGTGACCAGCGAGGGCGCCGCCCGGTCGATGCCGGTCTCGGCGCGCGAGCGCTTGCCGACGCGCAGCGCCTGCTGGAACAGCACGTTCAGCGCGGGCCCGACGGTGCCGAGCTCCTGGCCCAGGCGCAGCGCCTCGCGGGTCTGCCCGAGGATCTGGCCCTCGCCGACGGCCATCGAGTCCAGCCCGGCGGCCACCTGGAAGAGGTGGGCGACCGCACCGTCGTCGTAGTGGACGTAGAGGTGCGGGAGCAGCGCCTCGGTGGAGACCCCCGAACGCTCGACCAGGAGCGTGGAGAGCTGCTCGACCGAGCCGTGGAACCGCTCGACGTCGGCGTAGATCTCCAGCCGGTTGCAGGTGGAGATGACGGTGGCCTCGGCGACGTGGGCGCAGCCGGCCGCGTCGCTGACCAGCTTGTGCACCGCGTCCGCCCCGGGCGCGGCGAGCCGCTCCAGCAGGGAGACGGGGGCGGAGTTGTGGGAGACCCCCACGATCAGCACGCTCATGCCGGCGCCTCCAGTCGTCCGTCGAGGTCGTCGGCCCCACCCGCGTCGCCGGGGGCGTGCAGGACGGCACCCTCGACAGCGGACGCCTTGCGCTGCTGGTGGTAGGCGAGGATCTGCAGCTCGATGGAGAGGTCGACCTTGCGCACGTCGACGCCCTCGGGGACCGAGAGCACCTGCGGCGCGAAGTTGAGGATGCTGGTGATGCCGGCCGCGACCATGGCGTCGGCGACGTCCTGGGCCGCGTGCGCGGGGGTCGAGATCACGCCGATCGCGACGCCCTGCTCGGCGACGATCGTGGCGAGGTCGCGGAAGGGACGCACGTCGATGCCGGCGACCTGCTCGCTGTGCCGACCCGGGTCGGCGTCGAGCAGCGCGACGACCCGGAAGCCACGGCTGCGGAAGCCGGAGAAGTTGGCCAGAGCGTGCCCGAGGTTGCCGATGCCGACGATGACGACGGGCCAGTCGTGGGTGACGCCGATCTCGCGGGCGATCTGGTAGCGGAGGTACTCCACGTCGTAGCCGACCCCGCGGGTGCCGTAGCTGCCGAGGTAGGAGAGGTCCTTGCGCAGCTTGGCGCTGTTGACCCCGGCGGCGCTCGCGAGCTCCTCGCTGGAGCAGGTGGGCGTGCCGGACTCGGCCAGCGAGGTCAGGGCCCGCAGGTAGACGGGCAACCGCGCGACGGTGGCCTCGGGGATGTCCCGTGCCGCCTCGGTGGGGGTCCGTTCGGTCACTGCTCGCTCTCCAGCCCAGCCGTCGCGGGTGGGAGTCGGAGGAGGGGGTCGGCCGGGGGTCCGGCGCGGCCCTCGCGACCGCGACGGCTCGATCACTGTAGGAGTTTGTGAACGGGAGAACAAAACGAGCGGGAGGGGCGCTAGCACACGTGGCGCAGCCCACGTCGCTCGGGTCGCGCGAGACCCCTCTCAGGGTGTAAAGGGCCGCACGCCCCGGGGCGCCGCTCGGCGTACGGCGGTGGCCCGGTCGTGCCGGGCCCGGCGCTCAGCCCGCGGCGAGGGCAGCGCGCAGCCGGTCGGGCGAGACCCGCCAGAAGTCGTGCTGTCGACCGTCGACGAAGGTCACGGGGATCTCCTCGCCGAACCGCTCGACCAGGGCCGGGTCGTCGTCGATGGAGACCTCGTCGAAGGACTCCCCCAGCTCGGCGCAGACCGCCGCGATCACGGCCCTGGCGTCGTCGCAGAGGTGGCAGCCGGGGCGGGAGTAGAGCCGCACCCGGGGGGTCGCGCTCACAGCAGCTCCAGGTGCCGGCGCCGCTCGGCGGCGCGCAGCGAGCCCTTGCGGACCTTGCCGGTGACGGTGTGCGGCAGGGCGTCGACGACCTCGATGCGACGCGGCTGCTTGAACCGTGCCAGGCGTACGACGCAGCGCGCCCGCACCGCGGCCTCGACCGTCTCCGGGTCCTGGTCGGGCGCCACGACGTAGGCCACGACCGCCTCCCCGGTGTCCTCGTCGGGCACCCCGATCACCGCCACCTCGCGGACGCCGGGCACCTCCTCGATGACGTCCTCGATCTCGGTCGGGTAGACGCTGAAGCCGCTGACGATGACCAGCTCCTTGACCCGGTCGACCAGGAAGAGCTGCCCGTCGGGCGCCAGGAACCCCACGTCGCCCGTGGCCCACCAGCCGTCCTCGTCGGGGGCGTCGTCGCCGTCGGGCCAGTAGCCGCTGAAGAGGTTGGCGCCGCGGATGCTCACCTGCCCCGGGTCGCCCTGCAGCGGGGTGTGCCCGTGGTCGTCGACCAGACGGATCTCGATGCCCGGCAGCGCGGTGCCCACCGACGCGGGGTCGGGCTGGGCGGGGACGGGACCGGCCTCCTCCCCGTCGTCGGCGGGAGCGATGCACAGGGTGCTGGTGACGACCGGGGCCGCCTCGGTGAGGCCGTAGCCCTGGTGCACCACGATCCCGGTGGCCTCGTGGAACGCCGCGACCTGGTCGGCGTCGAGCGGCGCTGACCCGGAGAGCACCAGCCGGACCGGGGCGAGCCGCTCGGCCAGCCGCTCGAGACCCAGCAGGTGCCCGACGACGGTGGGCGCGACCGGCAGCACCGTGACCCCCTCGGCGGCCACGAGGTCGAGCACGGCGTCGGGGTCGTAGGCGTCGACGAGCACCAGGGTGGCGCGGTGCCGCAGCACGCCGCCGAGGACCGCGTTGAGGCCGTAGACGTGGAAGAGCGGCAGCGCGCCCAGCACGACGTCGCCGGGCCCGATCATCGGCGGCTCGACGCGGGCGACCTGCTCGACGTTGGCCAGCAGGGCCCGGTGGCTGAGCATCACCGCGCGGGGACGGCCCGAGGCGCCGGAGGTGTAGAGGAGCGTCGCCAGCCGCTCCGGGTCGACCAGCGGCGGGTGCTCGCGGCCCCGCTCGGCGCGCAGGTGGTCGTAGGACCGCTCGCCGGGTCGCAGCGTGGTGCCGGCCACGACGACGCGGGGTACGACGGCGCGCTCGAGCAGCTCGGCCGGCAGCGTGCCCCCGGGCCGGTCCGTGGCGCCGGACAGCTCGGTCTCGAGTCGCGCGACGCCCGCGCGGACGACGCTCACGGCCGCCTCGTCCACCAGCACCATCCGGGCGCCGGAGTCCGCGAGCATCCGCGCCACCTCCTCCCCGGTGGCCCGCGGGTTGAGCGGGACGGCGACGGCCTGCACGCGCAGCACCGCGAGGTAGGACACGACGAGCTCGGGGCGGTTGACCATGGCCAGCGCCACGCGGTGGCCGGCGACCACCCCGGCCGAGACCAGGCCGTGGGCGACCCGGGCGACCTCCTCCTCCAGCGCGGCCCAGGTCAGGCGGACGTCGCCATGGACGAGCGCGACGGCGTCGGGCACGTCGACGGCCGCCGTCGACACGAGGTCGGCGAGCGTGGCCTCGGCCGGGGGCGCGGAGGCCGGGGAGGCTGGGGAGGCTGGAGGGGCAGTGGCGGAGTCGGCTGTTCCGTCCTCGGACATGCGCTCGATCTTGGCACAGCGGCGCCGCGCTCGCGGGGGGGTCGCGGCTCCTAGGCGCAGGGGGCGCGATCTCCTAGGCTCTGCGGGGTGACCCCGCCTCCCCGTCGCACCCTGCCCGACCTGCGACAGCGCTCCGTGCTGGCCGGCGAGGCCGCGGCCTCGGCCGCCGAGGGCAGGCCTACTTCCGGGTCGTGGGCGTCGAGGACCCCGAGCACGTCGCGGAGGCACGCAACTCCGCCCTCGGCTTCATCGCCGGGCACACCGTCGCCGAGCTCGAGGAGCTCGGCGAGGAGATCTTCGACGAGGGCATGGCCCACCGGATCTGGCCGGGCACCCGCGCCCAGGCCCAGCTGCACCTCGACCAGGGCCAGAGGGTCTGGCTGGTGACCGCCGCCCCGATCGAGATCGCCCAGATCATCGCCCGCCGGCTCGGGCTGACCGGCGCGATGGGCACGGTCGCCGAGCACCGCGACGGCGTCTACACCGGCCGTCTCGTCGGGGACATGCTCCACGGGCCGGCGAAGGCCGAGGCCGTGAAGGCGCTGGCCGCCCGGGAGGGACTGGACCTGAGCCGGTGCTCGGCGTACTCCGACTCCTACAACGACCTGCCGATGCTCTCGATGGTCGGCGACCCGTGCGCGATCAACCCCGACGGCCGGCTGCGGCACCACGCCAAGGAGCAGGGCTGGCGCATCCGCGACTACCGCACCGGTCGCAAGGCGGCCCGCGCCGGCCTGGTCGTCGGCGCCGCCGCCGGTGCCGTGAGCGGGACCGTGGCCGCCGGAGTCGCCCTGCGCCGTAGGCACTGACGCTGCGCCGCCGGCGCTGACCCTGCGCCGCCGGCAGACCCGTCACGGAGCGACCGCTCGGTCACACGCAGGTCACGGCGCGGTCACGGCCGGCGGGAGCTGGTCTGGACCGGGGGCTCCGGCGAAGTCGTACGCTCGTCGGGCTCCATGGGAGGAGCACAACGGGAGGGTTCACCAGATGGCGTTGCACGCCGAGCAGGTCGTGCGCGGGCTCGACGCCCTGCGCACCCTGGTCACGCACGCCCTCATCGACCCCCTCGCCGGCGGCCTGGGCCCCGGCCTCACGCCCGCTCTCGCCGGCGCCACGTCCGGCTCGCCGGACGCCACCGCACGCCGCTTCCTGGGCCTGATGGCCGAGGCGGTCGCCGACGACGACGCCCGCACCAGCCTGGGCGCCGACGGCAGCGGGTACGGCGACTCCGACCTCGCCGCGTCCTCCGAGGACGACGCGGCCGACCGGGAGCGCCTGATCGCGCTCGTCGAGCTCGCCCGCACCGGCGACTCCGAGGCGTTCGGCCTGCTCTACGACCACTACCAGGCCTCGGTCTACCGGTTCCTCTTCTACCGGACCCGCTCCAGCGCGCTCGCCGAGGACCTCACCTCCGAGACGTTCTTCCGGGCGCTGCGCTCGATGCAGAACTTCCGCTGGCAGGGCAAGGACTTCGGCGCCTGGCTGATGACCATCGCCCGCAACCTGGCCACCGACCACTTCAAGGCCGGCCGCACCCGCCTCGAGATGACCACCGAGGACATGGGCCAGCACGACGACGCCACCGAGGGCCCCGAGTCCACGGTGCTGGCGGGCCTGACCAACGAGATCCTGCTCAAGGCGCTCACCGAGCTGCCCGACGAGCAGCGCGACTGCCTGGTCATGCGCTTCCTGCAAGGCATGAGCATCGCCGAGACCGCGGCCGTGCTCGGCCGCTCCGACGGCGCCGTCAAGCAGCTGCAGCTGCGCGGGGTGCGCAACCTGGCCAAGCTGATGCCGGAGGGCCTGCGATGAGCGCCCGGCTGACGGCGACAGCGCCCTGTTACCGCGCTGTTCCTGAACGGTTGATGAATCGTGCATCACACCCCGTAACCCGCCCCGTCGACCGGTCGTTGAGGCAGGTGTCGGGCCACCACGGCACCGACCACCAGACCTCCGACACGACGACAGGACAGCTGCGATGAGCCCCGTGTTCTCGGCGCGACGACGCGCCGACGAGTTCGACTCCCTGGTCGAGGCCGCCGCCTCGGGCAAGCGGGTCGAGGACGCGCGCTTCGCCGAGCTCCTCGAGGTCGTCGGGACCCTCCGCTCCACGCCTGCTCCCGAGGCCCGCCCCGAGTTCGTCGCGGACCTGCGCTCCCGCCTGATGACCGCGGCCGCCGAGGAGCTCGTGCAGGTCGCGCCCACGCCGGCCGAGCGGCTCACGGTCACCCAGCGCCGTACCCCCCGCGAGCGGCGGCTGGCCATCGCCGTCGGCGGTGTCGCCATCGTCGGCGCCACCACCTCGATGGCCGTGGCGGCCCAGACCGCGCTGCCGGGCGACGTGCTCTACCCGCTCAAGCGGGCCCTGGAGAACGCCCAGACCGGCGTCCGCGTCGACGACGCGTCGAAGGGCTCCTCGCTGCTGGCCAACGCCCGCGGCCGCCTCGCCGAGATCGACCAGCTGACCCGCTCCGAGCAGGGCCAGGACTTGGTGGCGATCGAGGACACCCTCGAGGCGTTCGCCGACCAGGCCACCGAGGCCTCCGACCTGCTGCTGGCCGACTACGCCGAGACCGGTGCCGAGACCTCCATCGTGGAGCTCCAGGACTTCACCGCCCAGAGCCTCGCCACGCTCGAGGAGCTCTCCGCGATCCTGCCGGCCGCCGCCCAGCAGGCGCTCGTCTCCGCGGGCGAGCTGCTCGCGCAGATCGCCCAGACCACCGTGTCGCTGTGCCCCACGTGCACCGGCGAGCAGATCGGGCGCATCCCGCGCTTCCTGGTCCAGGCGGCCGAGGACGTCGTCGGCACCCTGCTCAACCCGACCCCGACCACCCCGGTGGCCGAGGCCCCCGCCGCCTCGACCCCGGCTGCGCCCACCAAGGGCGGCAGCGGCCCGCGCACCCCGGCCAGCCCGTCGGCCTCCGCGACGCCGCAGAGCCCGACCATCCTGCAGCCGCCCGCCGGCTCCTCCGGTGGCGACAAGGACGAGGACGGCAAGAAGGACGACGAGCCGCTGGGCGGCCTCGGTGACGGCACCCTGCTCGGTGGCACCGGTAGCGACACCGGCACCCCGGCCTCGGGCCCCGGCAGCGACAACCCGATCACCGGGATCACCGACCCGGTCCTCGAGCTGGTCGACGACCTGCTCAACCCCGGCGGCGGCAAGAAGCAGTAGGCGCCCTGGGCGCTGCCCGCCCCACCGCCCCCACGCCGGATCCGCGCGCCGGATCCGCACGGGTCCGCCGCGCAGAGCGTCGCGCTCGCCGCCCTAGGTCAGCGGCCGGGCGTCAGCGGAAGACCGACTCGCGCTCCATCAGCAGCGTGTAGAGGGTCTGCTGGATCGTCTCACGCACCTGGTCGGTGACGTTAAAGACGTGCATGGGGTCGTCGGCGGCACCCTCGTCGTACTCGTCGGTGCGGATCGGCTCACCGAACTCCAGCAGCCACTTCGACGGCAGCGGCACGAGCCCCAGCGGGCCTAGCAGCGGGAAGGTCGGCGTGATCGGGATGTAGGGCACACCCAGCAGCCGCGCGAGGGAGGGGATGTTGCCGACGAGCGGGTAGATCTCCTCCGCCCCCACCACCGAGAGCGGCACGATCGGCACACCGGTGCGGATCGCGGCCGAGACGAACCCGCCGCGCCCGAAGCGCTGCAGCTTGTAGCGCTCGGAGTAGGGCTTGCCGATGCCCTTGAAGCCCTCGGGCCACACGCCGACCAGCTCGCCACCGCGCAGCATCCGCTCGGCGTCCTCGTTGCAGGCGAGCGTGGCGCCGCCCTTGCGGGCCATCGTCGAGACGATCGGCATCTTGAAGACCAGGTCGGCGCCCAGCGGACGCAGGAAGCGGCCGGCGTGGTCGTGGATCGAGACCATCGTCATCAGGCCGTCGACCGGCACCGTGCCGGAGTGGTTGGACACGACGAGGGCACCGCCCTCGCTCGGGATGTTCTCGATCCCGCGCACCTCGATGCGGAACCACTTGTCCGCGATCGGGCGCAGTGCCGCCATGAAGAAGCGCTGGCTGATCTCCTGGTCGAAGCCGTACTCGTCGACGGAGTAGTCGCCGGTCACGCGGCGACGCAGGAACGCCAGGAAGCGCGCGAGCTGGACCTCCCACTCCTCGCCGAACACCTCACGGGCGGCCACCTGGAACGCGGCCATCAGGTCGGCGGCCGGGATGCCGCCGCGCGCGTGGCGCTCGCGGGTGCGGGCGGCGGGACGTGACGCCTCGGGTGGGTCACCGACGGTCGGGGCGTCGGTGGAGGCCGGGGGCGCGTCCTGGACGCCGGTGGTCTCGGCGCGGTCCTCGGCGGTGTCCTCGGCGCCGTCGACTGCGACGTCGGTGGGCTGCGCCTCGTCGGTGTCGGGGGTACGCCGCGTGGCCGGTCTCGCCGCGGGGCCCTTGCCTCCGGCGAGGTTGCGCGCCGCGGAGGACGGCTGCTTGCCCGTGCCGCGACCGGGACGGCCGCGGGTGCCGATCGGGATGATCTCGGCGTCACCCATGGTCTGCTCCTTCGCGCGCGGCGGCGACACCACGCGGTCGCCGGGGGGCGGGCGAGGCGTCGGGCGCCTCGGACAGCGGCGCGGCGGGAGCGCCCTCGACCTCCGGGAGCGCCTGGGCGAGGGTGGCGAGCACCCGCTCGGTGCGGCCACCGGTGGGGGTGAGCGTGGTCGCGAAGTCCGCGAAGCACTCGGCGGTGGTCATGGTCGGCTCGAAGCCGAGCTCGGCCCGCATCCGGGTGGTGTCGACGCCGCGGCCGTAGGTGAGGAACCCGAGCTGCTCGGGGGAGAAGTCGGCCACGCGGGCCTGGCGCAGCAGGTTGCCGACCCGTCCGACCGCGAAGCCGGGCATCGAGACGGTCGGCCGCTGCAGCCGGCGCAGCGCCTGGGACAGCATCAGGATGCCGTCGCCGGCGATGTTGAAGGTCCCCGCGACCTCGTGGCCCACGGCGTGCTGGAGCACCCGGTAGAGGTCGCGCTCGTGCAGGACCTGCAGCCTGGCGTCGTACCCCAGGACGGTCGGGACGACCGGGAGCCGGAGGTAGGAGGTCAACGGGCTGACCACGTCGGGGCCGAGCACGTTGGCGCAGCGCAGGGTGGTGACGCGGACGTCGGGGCGACGGCGCGCGAAGCCACGGACGTAGCCCTCGATCTCGGCGACGTCCTTGGCGTAGCCCGAGCGGGGAGCGCGACGCGGCTGCATGTCCTCGGTGAACATGGCGGGGTCGCGGCTGCTGGCGCCGTAGACGGTCGTCGTCGACTTCACGACCAGGTGCTGCAGGCTCGCGGAGCGCTGGCAGGCCGCGAGCAGCTGCATCGTCCCGATGACGTTGAGCTCCTTCATCGTGTTCCGCCCGCCGGCCGTGCCGGGGGTGGCGATGACGCTCATGTGGACGACGGTGTCGACGTCCTCCTTGGCGATCACCTTGGCGATCACCGGGTTGCGGATGTCGGCCCGCACGAACGAGACGGCGCCGATGTCGCCCCGCGGGGGGACGACGTCGACACCGATGACCCGGTCCACGTCGGGGTCGGCGGCGAGGGTGCGCGCGAACTTGCGACCGAGGTCTCGCGAGACCCCGGTGACGAGTACGACCTTCCCCATGCCGCCTCCGGCTTGAGAAGCACCCCGAGGGTGCATCCGACGGTGGACCGATGCCAACCGGGCGGCGTTGCCCGGGCGGAGCAGGTGAGGGGCGGGGCGTCAGCGGTGCTGGGCCGGGGGCCTCAGCGGTGCCGACGTCCGCCGCGGCTCACTTGCCGAGCTTGCGACGCTGGACGCGCGTCTTCTTCAGCAGCTTGCGGTGCTTCTTCTTGGCCATGCGCTTGCGGCGCTTCTTGATGACCGAACCCACGGTGTTCCCTTTCCAACCTGGACGCCCCGCGCGTCGGCGCAGGACCCGCTCAGCCTAGCCGCCGGTCCTCCGGGCAGCAGAATCGGCCTCGGTCGGTGGGACCACCGGACCGGGCCGATCCTCCAGCCCCGGGCCGCGCCCGGGGTGTCGCTGGCGCCTCCGTGGAGGTCAGCCGACGTCGTAGAAGCTGTTCTTGAGGTAGTCGTGGGCGTCGTTCTCACGCACGCGGAAGGAACGGCCCACCCGCACGGCAGGCAGCTCGCCCGAGTGCACGAGGCGGTAGACCGTCATCTTCGAGACCCGCATCATGGCCGCGACCTCGGCCACGGTGAGGAACTTGGCGTCCGAGATGTCGTCAGGGGAGCTGCTCATCGTGCACACCGTCTTTCCGCGCGGTTCGTCCTCCGGCTTCCCCACCGGAGGTACTACGACCGCGTCGAACAGTGAGAATAGAGCCTGATGTGACTCGTGGGGAAGGGGATCACTCCCCTGGTCTCGTTTTTCCCGGCGTGTCGGCTTGCATCTGCTCCACTCCAGCCACTCGCCCCGGCGTGGAACCGCAGGTCAGGCGGGGTTCCCACCGGTTCAGGGCATCGGGTCGAGGCCGTGGAGGGGGAAGACCTCCATGCGGGTCGCGTGCACAGACCGGTCCAGCCAGGTGGAGGGGTCGTAGCCCTCCGACCAGTCGCGGTACGTCGGCGTACGACCGTCGCCCATGCGACGCGGCCCGACCCGGCCCAGGCGGTGCTGGACGTGGTCGAGCCAGGCGCCGGGGACGTCCAGGGTGGGCTCGATGGGACGTCCGGCGACCTCGGCCAGCAGGTGGGTCCAGGTGCGCGGGACAACGCCGACGATCTCGTAGCCCCCGCCGCCGACGGCGACCCACCGGCCGTCGGCGACCTCGTGGGCCAGCTCGTGCAGGGCCCCGATGGCGGCGCGCTGGCCGTCGACGGTCAGCATCAGGTGCGCCAGCGGGTCCTCCGCGTGGGAGTCGCAGCCGTGCTGGGTGACCAGCACCTGCGGCTGGAACTCGCGCAGCAGCGGGGGCACCACGGCGTGGAACGCGCGCAACCAGCCCGCGTCGGACGTGCCCGGCGGCAGCGGCACGTTGACCGCGGAGCCCTGGGCGCCGGGGCCGCCGAGGTCGGCGGAGTCACCGGTGCCCGGGAACAGCAGCTGACCGGTCTCGTGCAGGCTGATGGTGAGCACCCGCGGGTCGTCCCAGAAGAGCCGCTCGACGCCGTCCCCGTGGTGGACGTCGACGTCGACGTAGGCGACCCGCTCGACCCCCTGCTCGAGCAGCCAGTGGATGCCGATCGCGACGTCGTTGTAGACGCAGAAGCCGCTGACACGGTCCTGCATGGCGTGGTGGAGGCCTCCGGTGATGTTGGCGGCGTGGTCGACGCTGCCCGTCCACACCGCGCGGAACGCCTCGAGGGTGGCCCCGACGACGTGGGCCGTCGCGGTGTGCATGCCCTCGAAGACGGGGTTGTCGTCGGTGCCGAGCCCGTGGGCGAGGTCGATCGCCCCGGTGGTGCCCGCGCGGGTGACAGCCTCGATGAGGGCGGCGTCGTGGACGGTCAGCAGCTCGTCGTCGGAGGCGACCGGCGCGGGCGTCGCCACCAGGCCGCCGGGACCCAGCACGCCCAGCGCCTCGGCCAGCCGCACCGTCAGGTCGACCCGGACCGGGGACATCGGGTGGTCGGGCCCGAAGTCGTAGCCGGTCAGCAGCGGGTCGAAGACGACCGTGGACCGGGCATCGCAGGCAGGCACCCGGCGACGGTACCCGCTGGTGGTCGCGATCCGTGTCGCGTATCAATCGTCGTAGCCGGACGGACCGACCGGCGCCGTGGCCCCGTCCCAACGGCGGGCCCTGACAGCCCGCCGGCGGTTCGGTCCGTCCGGCTACGAGTCGCTACTTCTTCAGCCGCCGCGAGCCGCCGTGCCAGTCCTCGGTCCTCCCGACCTCGTCCTCGGCGACGCCGAGCGCGCGCAGCTGGGGCAGCTCGCGGAGGGAGCGCTTCATCTCTGCGAAGCCGGGGAAGGTCGCCAGTCCCACGACGTGGTCCCACAGGCGCAGCGCGTCCTCGTCGGAGGGCACCCGGCTGATCACCGGCCCGAAGAACGCCGCGCCCTCCGGCGGGGCGATGTGCAGGATCGGGGTGCCGACGTCCTTGCCGGTCAGCGCCAGCGCCTCGTCGGTGTCGGCCTGGACGGTGGCGTCCCAGCCCTCGTCGTCGTACGCCGCCGCCAACCCGGCCGGGAGCCCGGCGTCGGACAGCGCGACGGCCAGCACCTCGCGCCCGCGCTCGGGCCGCAGCGACTGCTCGGAGGGGTCGGCGTCGAAGATGCGCGAGCTGATCGCCGGGTAGAGGTCGGCCAGCACCTCGGCGCCGTGCTCGGCGCGGGCGGCGGCGCAGACCCTCAGCAGGTGCAGGCCGGCGTTGTGGCCGTCCTCGTAGCCCTCGGGGAAGTGGGAGTCGTAGTCGATGTGGGAGTTGAGCAGCCGCAGGGAGATCAGCCGCCACTCCACGGAGTAGTCACGCTGCCGCTGGACGCTGCGGACCCACCTCGAGGTCAGCCAGGCGAACGGGCAGACGGGGTCGAACCAGAAGCGGAGGTCGGGGTCGCTCATCCCTCGACCCTGCCCGATCGCCGGCCCCCGCGGAACCCCGCTCGCCGAACCGGCGTATCAATACGCCGGCTCGACGTGGGGGTCAGGTGCGGTCGTCGGACGGCGGCGAGGATCCGCTGCTCGGCGGCCTTCACCGTCGCGCAGACCGCGAGCGCGGCGCTCGCGATCGTGGCGGTGAACGCCAGCACCTCCAGCCAGAGCCGCCAGGTCCGGTGCGGCTGGTCGTCCAGCATCAGCAGCATGACGATGAACCACGTCACCGCGGTGACCAGCCCCGACAGGATCGCCATGACCCTCAGGTTGTAGGCGTCCAGGCCGGTGTCCACGAGATCGTCCTGCTCCATGCCGGCACGCTATCGCCGAGCCGGCGTATCAATGCGCCGGCTCGACGCAGGGACGGGGGCGGGGACGGGGACTGGGACGGTGAGGGTCAGGAGCCCTCGGCCAGCTGGCGGGAGCGGTCGCGGGCGGCCTCCATCGCGGCGAGGAACGCGGCACGCACCTTGTGGATCTCCAGCTCGCGCAGCGCGGAGGCAGTGGTGCCACCGGGGCTGGTGACCTGCTCGCGCAGCACGGTCGGGTGGGTGCCGGTCTCCTGCAGCATCTTCCCGGAGCCGACCAGGGTCTGGATGACCAGCTCGGAGGCGGTCGAGCGCGGCAGTCCGAGGTGCACGCCGGCCTCGATCATCGACTCGACCACGAAGAAGATGTAGGCGGGCCCGGAGCCGGAGATGGCGGTGACGGCGTCCTGCTGCCGCTCGGGGATGCGTACGACGCGTCCGACCGAGGCCATCAACGACTCGGCCTCGGCGAGCTGGGCCTCGGAGCAGTGCGACCCGGGCGAGACCGCGGCCATGCCCTCGTCGACCAGGGCCGGGGTGTTCGGCATGACCCGGACGACCGCGACGCCCTCGGGCACGTGGGACTCGATGAACCCGGTGGTGATGCCGGCCGCGAGGCTGACCAGCAGCTGGCCGGGCCGCAGCACCGGGGCGATCTCGGCGAGCACCTCGCCCATGTCCTGGGGCTTGACCACCAGGGCGACCGTGTCGGCCTTGGCGGCGGCGTCGAGGTTGGAGACGACGGCCACGCCGTACCGCTCCTCCAGCTCGGTGGCCCGCTCCTGGCGCTTCTCGCCGACCAGCAGCGCGTCGACGCGACGCCCGGAGCGGACGAGGCCGGAGAGCAGGGTCTCCCCCATCACGCCGGCGCCGATGATCGCGGTCTGACCGGCGGGCTGGCTCGAGCTCATGGGGAGTCCCTACTTCTTGGAGATCAACGACTTCACGAAGAATGACAGGTTCTGCGGGCGCTCGGCGAGGCGCCGCATGAGGTAGCCGTACCACTCCTGGCCGTAGGGGACGTAGACCCGCACCGTCTCCCCCGAGGCGGCGAGACGGCGCTGCTCCTCGGGACGGATGCCGTAGAGCATCTGGAACTCGTAGGTCCCCGGCGCGCGGCCGTAGCGGCTGGCCAGAGAGGCGGCGATCTCGACCATGCGCGGGTCGTGCGTGGCGACCATCGGGTAGCCCTGGCCGGCCAGCAGCACCTTCAGGCAGCGCACGTAGGACTTGTCGACGTCGAGACGGTCCTGGAAGGCGACGGACTCGGGCTCGGCGTACGCGCCCTTGCACAGCCGCACCCGCGACCCCTCGTAGGCGAGCTGGCGGCAGTCGGCCTCGGTGCGGTGGAGGTAGGCCTGCAGGACGGCTCCGGTCTCGGGGAAGTCCTTGCGCAGCTCGCGCAGGATCGACAGCGTCGAGTCGGTGGTGGTGTGGTCCTCCATGTCGAGGGTGACCGTGGTGCCGGCGTTGCGGGCCGCGCGGCAGATGGTGCGCGCGTGCTCCAGCGCGATGCCGTGCCCGCCCTCGGGCAGCGCCTGGCCCACGGCCGACAGCTTCACCGACACCTCGGCGCCGTGGGCGAGCCCCTGCGCGGCGAGGGCGCCGAGGAGCTCGACGTAGGCATCGACGGTGGCCTGCGCCTGGGCCGCGTCGAGGGTGTCCTCACCGAGGAAGTCCAGCGTCACCTTCAGGCCCTCGGCCTCCAGGTCGGCGGTCGCGTCGACCGCGGCCTGCGTCGTCTCGCCGGGGACGTAGCTGTGCACGATCCCCGAGGAGACCGGCATCGTCGACACCACGCTCTTCACCGCCCCACTGCGGGCGAGCAGGAGCAGCGGCTGGCGGAGCAACGACATGCGCGCCAGGGTACGTCGGCGGACTCACCCGGCCGACATCCCGCACGCGGACTCAGTGCTCCGCACCCTCCGCGGCTGCGGCCGACGCGGGCTCGGTGTAGTGCTCACGGGCGAAGGCCAGCGACTCGGCCAGGTCGGCCTCGCGCTCCTCGACGCTGTCGCACCGGCGGGTGTTGATCTCCAGCACGATGTCACCGCCGTACCGCTCGCCGAACCCGTCGGCGGCGAGGTGCCGCAGGAAGGCGTCGGCCCCCATCTCCCCCCGCCCCGGCACGAGGTGCTCGTCCTTGGCCGAGCCCGACCCGTCGGTGAGGTGCACGTGGTGGAGCCGGTCGCCGAGCCGCTGGGCCATCTCGACGACGTCGTCGTGGGCGATGGCGGCGTGGGAGAGGTCGATGGTGGCGTGGGAGTACTCCTCGGCGGAGGGGTCCCAGCCGGGGAGATACATCTCCATCCCCGCGTTGCGGCCGCGCACCTGGGCCTTCCAGGGATACATGTTCTCGACCGCGAAGGCGAGGCCGGTCGACGCCTCCAGGGCCGCGATGCCCTCGACGAACCCCTGGGCGTAGTCCTTCTGCCAGCGGAACGGCGGGTGCACCACGACCGTGCCGGCCCCGACGGCCTGCGCCATCTCGGCCGAGCGCTCGAGCTTGCCCCACGGCTCGGTGCCCCAGACCCGCTGCGTCAGCAGCAGCGTCGGCGCGTGGATGGCGCAGATCGGGATGCCGTGGTGCTCGGAGAGCTGGCGAACCGCCGCGGTCTGCTGCGACAGCGCGTCGATGCCGACCATCACCTCGATGGCGTCGTAGCCCAGCCGCGCGGCGTAGGCGAAGCCGTGCGCCGTCGACTCGGGGTAGACCGAGGAGGTGGAGAGTCCGATCCGGGCGGGCATGTCCCTCAGTGCACCACTCGACCGGTCAGCCCAGCACCGACAGCTGGTCGAGCTTCTCGAGGATGACGCCCTCGCGCAGCGCCCACGGGCAGACCTCGAGCGCCTCGAGGTCGAAGATGTCCATGCACGCCTCGGCGACCAGCGCCCCCGGCACGATCTGGTGACTGCGGCTGGAGGAGACCCCCGGCAGCGAGGCCAGCTCGTCGTGCTGCATCTGCACCAGCTTCGGGATCCACTCACGCAGCTCCTCCAGTGGGAGCGTGCGCGGCACCAGCGGACCCTCGGAGGACGGCGCCGCGCCGCAGATGCGGGCCAGCGAGCGGAAGGTCTTCGACGTCGCCGCCGCGTGGTCGGGTGGGCCGACCCGCAGCAGGTGACCGGCGTCGCGGGCGATCTGGGCACGGATGGTCTTGCGCAGCTTCTTGATGTCGTCGGCGTCGGGCGTGGCCCCACCGAAGTGCGCCCGCGCCAGGCGAGCCGCCCCCAGCGGCAGCGACCAGGCCACGTCGGGCGCCTCGTCGGAGCCGCCGGCGATCTCCAGAGAGCCGCCCCCGATGTCGAACACCGCGAGCCGCCCCGCGGACCAGCCGAACCACCGGCGTACGGCCAGGAAGGTCAGGCGGGCCTCGTCCTCGCCGGAGAGCACCTCGATGCGCACGTCGGTGCGCTCGTGCACGTGGTCGAGGACCGCGTCGGCGTTGACCGAGTCGCGCACCGCCGAGGTCGCGAAGGCCAGGATCTCCTCGCAGCCCTTCTCGTCGGCGACCTCGAGCGCCTGGGCGGTGAACGCGGTCAGCGCGTCGATGCCGGCCTCGCTCACCGCGCCCTCGTCGGGGCCGTCCGGCACGAGGTGCTCGGCCAGTCGCAGCGGCTCCTTGTAGGAGTACGCCGGCAGTGGCGCCGCACCCCCGTGGGCGTCGACGACGAGCAGGTGACCGGTGTTGGAGCCGATGTCCAGCACTCCCAGGCGCATGGGACCACCGTACTGTCCCCGGGTCACCGCGTGCCGGGTGCCGCGTGCCTGCGTAGCCTGTGCGCCGTGCCCGAGGTCCCGCTCGACTTCCCCCGCGCGTGGGTGGAGTTCCCCAACCCCGCCGACGCCGACGAGGTGCTGCGCTGCGACCTGACGTGGCTGACGTCCTCGTGGACGTGCATCTTCGGCACCGGCTGCGCCGGCATCTACGCCGACGCCCCCGACGTCGGCTGCTGCACCCTCGGCGCGCACTTCGCCGACGACGAGGACGAGGAGCGGGTCGCCGCGGCGGTCGAGCGTCTCGACGCCTCCCTGTGGCAGCACAAGCCCGAGGGGCGGCTCGAGCGCAAGCACTGGGTGGAGAAGGACGACGAGGGCGCCCGCAAGACGCGCACCATCGAGGTCGACGGCCAGGAGGCGTGCGTTTTCGCCAACCGCCCCGGCTTCCACCCGGGCAACGGGATCGGCGGGGGCGGGTGCGCCCTGCACGCGCTGGCGGCGCAGGAGGGCCGCAACCCGCTGGAGACCAAGCCCGACGTGTGCTGGCAGCTGCCGGTGCGCCGCACCTTCCGCGACGTCGAGCGACCCGACGGGTCGACCTACACCGAGGTCTCCATCGCGGAGTACGACCGGCGCGGCTGGGGCCCCGGCGGCCACGACCTCGACTGGTACTGCACCGGCAACACCGAGGCGCACGTCGCCGCCGAGCCGGTCTTCGTCACCTACGGCCCCGAGCTCACCGAGCTGATCGGGCCGGCGGCGTATGCCGAGCTGGTGCGCCACTGCGAGGCGCACGTTCGCTCGCGCTCGGCACTGGCCCTGCACCCTGCGTCCTGGGCCCAGGAGGGGTAGCGCTGCGGAGTCGCCCGGGCTCTCCCGGGGCTCTCCCGGCGCTCTCTCGACGTCGAGAGACTCCGACCCCGATGTGACCTGGCAAGGAACGGTCTTCCACACTGGAGGGCATGCGCCTGGACCATCTGTCGTACGCCGCCGGACCCGACGGTCTGGAGAGCACCGCCCGCCGCATCGGCGCCCTGCTCGGGCGTGAGTTCCTCGACGGTGGTGTCCACCCCCGTTTCGGGACGCGCAACATGGTCCTGCCGCTGGCCGACCGCACCTACCTCGAGATCGTCGAGGTGCTCGACCACCCGGCCTCCGACAAGGCCCCCTTCGGCCAGGCCGTCCGCGCCCGCTCCGCCCTCGGCGGCGGCTGGCTCGGCTGGGCCGTCGAGGTCGCCGACATCGCGGTGCCCGAGCAGCGCCTGGGCCGCGCGGCCGCGCAGGGCAGCCGGCACCGTCCCGACGGCGTCGAGCTGCGCTGGAAGCAGATCGGCATCAACGGCCTGATGGCCGACCCGCAGCTGCCGTTCTTCATCCAGTGGGAGGTCGAGCCCGACCTGCACCCCAGCACCGGCGCCGACGAGTCCCTCGACCTGGCCTGCCTGGAGATCGCCGGCGACCCGCAGCGCGTCTCGGAGTGGCTCGGCGAGCCCGTCGAGGCGCCGCTGGAGGACGTCAAGGTCGAGTGGGTCGCCCCGCACGGCACCCCCGGCATCATCGCGGTCCAGGTGCTGACGCCGAACGGTCTCGTCCGGCTCTGAGCACGCCCGCTCCCCCACCGCCGCTCCCGGAGCCGGCGGTGCCCGACGGCACCAGGCCGTCGCCGAACATCTGGCACCACACCGAGACCTACGAGGTCGAGAACCGCGCCTTCGACCCCGAGGGGCTCGTCGAGGCCGCCATCGCCTCGGTGCAGGACTGGGCCGGACTCGACGTGCTCGACCTCGGTTGCGGCACCGGCTTCCACCTGCGGCGCTTCGCCGCCACCGCGCGCCACGTGACCGGCGTCGAGCCGCACCCCGACCTGCGCGCCCTCGCCACCCGGCGCACCCGGCGCCTCGACCACGTCGCCGTGCTCGAGGGGACCGCCCAGTCGGTGCCGCTGGCCGACTCCTCGGTCGACCTCGTGCACTCGCGCTGGGCCTACTTCTTCGGTCCGGGCTGCGAGCCCGGCCTGGCCGAGGTCGAGCGCCTGCTGCGGCCCGGTGGCGTGCACGTGGTCGTCGACAACGACGCCTCCCGCTCCACCTTCGGCGGCTGGTTCGCCCGCGGCTTCCCCGACCTCCCGGGCCCCGCCGAGAAGCAGGCGTTCTGGGCGTCGGTGGGCTACGAGCGCATCCCGGTCCTCACCCGCTGGTCCTTCGAGACCCGCGCGGACCTCGAGTCGGTCGTCTCGATCGAGCTGCCGACCCCCACCGCCCGCGAGGTCCTCGCCGACCTGCCGGGCACCACGCTGGAGGTCGACTACGCCGTCGACGTCTGGTGGCGGCGTACCTGAGGCGGCCGAGCCGTCACCCGCGCACGGCCGAACCGTCGCTCACGCACGGCCGAACCGTCGCTCGCGCACGGCCGAGCCGTCAGCGGCGATCGGGTCCGGAGGAGTCGCGCACCTCGAGGGTGGGTGTGAGCAGCACCCCGGGGTGGGCGACGCGGGGGTGGCCGAGCAGGCCCTCGAGGGCCTTCACGACCTCGACCGCGACCTCCTCCAGGGGCTGGCGCACCGAGGAGAGCCCGGGGCGCACGACCTGCGCGACCTGGGAGTCGTCGAACCCGACCACGGCCACGTCGTCGCCGGCGCGCAGGCCGCGCTCGTGCAGGGTGTGCAGCACCCCCATGGCGAGGGTGTCGGAGGCGCAGACGAACGCGGTGGGCCGCGCCTCGTCGAGGAGTACGCCGGCGGCCGAGCGTCCTGAGACCACGGTGTCCTCCACGCGCGAGGCGAGGCCGGTCGTGGGCAGCCCGCGGGCGTGCATGGCGCGGTGCCAGCCGGCGCGGCGGTCCTCGCCGATGCGGGAGTCCTTGCGCCAGCCGATCCACGCGACCCGCTCGTGCCCCTTGTCGAGCAGGTGGTCGGTGGCGAGCTGGCAGCCGGCGGCGCCGTCGACGTCGACCCAGGCGTGGGTGGCCGTGGGGTTCTCCCAGGGTCGGCCGAAGGCCACGAAGGGCGCCCGGCGCGAGTCCAGCCAGCTGGCCTGGGGGTTGCCGAGGTAGGTGTCGGTGACGACGAAGGCGTCCACGGCGGTGGAGCGGAGCAGGTCGTCGTAGCCGGCCAGCGGCTCGCCGGGCTCCCCGGAGAAGAGCAGCACGTGGTAGCCGGCCTCGCGGGAGGCCTCGACCAGCGAGTGCACGAAGCGGTCCATCGTCGGGTTGGCCGTGCCCTCGAGGACCGGCTGGATCCTCAGCCCGATCAGGTGGCTGGCGCGGGTGCGCAGGTTGCGGGCCGCGCGGTTGGGGAGGTAGCCGAGCTCGGCGATGGCCTCCTGGACCCGCGCGAGGGTGTCGGCGCGCAGCAGGTCGGGGTTGTTGACGGCGTTGGAGACGGTCTGCCGGGAGACACCGGCGCGCTCGGCGACGTCGGCCAGCGTGGGGGGCGTGGTCGGGAGTCGACCGGACATCGGGGCCACCTGACCGCACCTCCTGGCGTGGATCGATCCAACACGAGTTCGGGGCAGCATATCCGCGCCGTCGTCGCGCGTCCCACGCTCGGTCGCGCCGACCTGTCCGGCGGGGTCGCGCCGACCTGTCCGGCGGGGTCGCACCGACCTGTCCGGCGGGGTCGCACCGGCTTGTCCACAGGTAAGGGGTGCACCTGCGCGGGAGTGTCGGTGCGGTGACCTAGCGTTCCCGTCATGCCCGCCGCGCGCCCCGCCCGTCCACCCAAGCCCGCCTACCGTTGCTCGGAGTGCGGGTGGGAGACCGGCAAGTGGGTCGGCCGCTGCGGGGAGTGCCAGGCCTGGGGGTCGGTCGCCGAGACCGCGGCACCCACGCTGCGCGCCGCGGCCGCGCCCGTCACCGCGCCGGCCGTACCGATCGGCGACGTCGCGGTCGAGGCCTCGGCCTTCCGCACCAGCGGGGTGCCCGAGCTCGACCGGGTCCTCGGCGGCGGTCTCGTCCCCGGTGCTGCGATCCTGCTCGCCGGCGAGCCGGGGGTCGGCAAGAGCACCCTGCTGCTCGAGGTGGCCGCCCAGACCGCGCGCTACCGCCACCGCACCCTCTACGTCACCGGCGAGGAGTCCGCCTCCCAGGTGCGGCTGCGCGCCGACCGCACCAACGCCGTGGAGCCCGAGCTCTTCCTGGCCGCCGAGACCGACCTCGGGGCGCTGCTCACCCACGTCGAGGAGACGCGTCCGACCCTGCTGGTGATCGACTCGGTGCAGACCATCGGCGCCTCCGGCGTGGACGGGGTGCCCGGCGGCGTCACCCAGGTCAAGGAGGTGGCGGCCGCCCTCATCCGGGTCGCCAAGACCCGCAACATCACCACCATCCTCGTCGGCCACGTCACCAAGGACGGCTCCATCGCCGGCCCACGGGTGCTCGAGCACCTCGTCGACGTGGTGCTGCACTTCGAGGGCGACCGCAACAGCCGGTTCCGGATGGTCCGGGCGATGAAGAACCGCTTCGGTCCCGTCGACGAGGTCGGGTGCTTCCAGCTCGACGCCAGCGGCATCGAGGCCGTCGCCGACCCGACCGGGCTCTTCGTCGAGCAGCACCACGGCCGGGTGCCCGGCACCTGCGTCGCGGTGACCATGGAGGGCCGACGGCCCCTGCTCGCGGAGGTGCAGGCGCTGGTGACGCCCAGCGCCCTGGACAAGCCGCGGCGCACCGTCAGCGGGCTCGACTCCTCCCGCACCGCGCTGGTCCTCGCGGTGCTCGAGCGGCACTGCGGGCTGCGCCTGCACGGCAGCGACGTCTTCGCCTCCACCGTGGGTGGGGCCCGTCTGCACGAGCCGGCCAGCGACCTGGCCCTCGCGATCGCGCTGGTCTCCTCCCACCTCGGCGAGGCCGCCCCGACGGGCACCATCGCCATCGGCGAGATCGGCCTGGCCGGCGAGCTGCGCCGGGTCCGCGACCTGCCGCAGCGGCTGGCCGAGGCGGCCCGGCTCGGCTTCCGGGTGGCCGTGGTCCCCGCGGAGCCGGGACAGCGCTCCTCGGCGGCCAAGCCCGCGCGCACCGTCGACGGGATGCGGGTGCTCGAGGTGCCCGGCGTCCTCACCGCGCTCGACGTGCTGCGCCTGACCGCGCGCAGCGGCCGCGTCCCACCCGCCCCCGAGTTCTGACCCGGCCGCACCACCGCCCCCGGGCGGGACCGCGCGGGACCGGGCCGCACCGGGCCGGGCCGCACGGGGCCGGACCTCAGGGGGCGCGGGATCACACGAGCGCGCGGGGTGCCCCCGCTTTACACTGGCTCAGCGGCGCCCTCCGGTGCGCCCGGAGCGCTGGAGGAGATCCGTGGGGACCGACCGCACCGACGACACGCTGAGACTGCGCGAGACGCTCGCGTCGATCGCGCCGGGCACACCGTTGCGCGACGGCCTCGAGCGCATCCTCCGTGGTCGCACCGGCGCGCTGATCGTCATCGGTCGCGACCGCACCGTCGACGCGATCAGCACCGGCGGCTTCGAGCTCGACGTCCCCTTCACCGCCACCGGCCTGCGCGAGCTGGCCAAGATGGACGGCGCGATCATCGTCGACCGCGACCTCACCCGGATCATCCGGGCCGCGGTGCACCTCATGCCCGACCACACGATCCCCTCCGAGGAGACCGGCACCCGACACCGCACCGCCGACCGCGTCGCCAAGCAGACCGGGTTCCCCGTGATCTCGGTCAGCCAGTCGATGCAGATCATCGCGGCGTACGTCGGCGCGACCCGGCACGTCCTGGAGGACTCCGGCCAGATCCTTTCCCGCGCCAACCAGGCGCTGGCGACCCTCGAGCGCTACAAGCTGCGCCTCGACGAGGTCTCCTCGACCCTGTCGGCGCTGGAGATCGAAGACCTCGTGACGGTCCGCGACGTCGCCGTGGTCGCCCAGCGACTGGAGATGGTCACCCGCATCGCCCGCGAGATCGAGGACTACGTGCTCGAGCTCGGCACCGACGGCCGCCTGCTGTCGCTGCAGCTGGAGGAGCTCATCACCGGCGTCGACTCCGAGCGCGAGCTGGTCGTGCGCGACTACCTCCCCGACGCCCACCCGCTCGACAACCCCGCGGACCTGCTCGCCACGATGGCCAGCCTCTCGCCCACCGAGCTCGTCGACCCCGCAGCCGTCGCCCGGGTGCTGGGCCTCGGCAACGGCGAGCACCTCGACGGCGCGGTCGCCCCGCGCGGCTACCGCCTGCTGGCCAAGGTCCCCCGCCTTCCCGGCAGCGTCGTCGACCGGCTCGTCGACCACTTCGGCACCCTGCAGAAGCTGCTCTCGGCCGGCGTCGACGACCTGCAGGCCGTCGCCGGCGTCGGTGAGCTGCGCGCCCGCTCGGTCCGCGAGGGACTCTCGCGGCTGGCGGAGTCCACGATCCTCGAGCGGTACGTCTGAGGCGGCGGCCGGGATACTCCGCATTCGATTTCCTGCTTACTGTCCAGTAAGCAGGAAGAGGGATTCGTCGTAACCCGGTTCCCCGCCTACCCCCGGAGGGCCGCCAAGCCCTCCTCCAGCAGCACGGGGACGGCCTGACCGGCGGTGTCGAAGCCGGCGCCGGAGGTGGCACCGGCGCGGAAGCGGTGGTCGATGCCGGCGGCGATGACGGCGAGCTTGAGGTACCCCAGGGCGAGGTGCTCGTCGAGGTCGACCAGCGGCACGCCGCCCGCCGCCTCGTACGCCGCCGCCAGGCCCGTGGCATCGGGCAGCCGGGGGCTGGTCCACGCGGTGGGCTCGCCGATGACCTGGTCGAACACGGGGTGCCGGTAGACGCACATCATGGCGACGTCCGCGACCGGGTCGCCGATCGTGGAGAGCTCCCAGTCCACGACGGCCGCCACCCTCGGCGCGCCCCCAGCCTCGCTCCCAGCCTCGGCCCCAGCCTCA
Organism: Nocardioides sp. REDSEA-S30_B4; assembly: GCF_001627265.1. Lineage (NCBI taxonomy): Bacteria > Bacillati > Actinomycetota > Actinomycetes > Propionibacteriales > Nocardioidaceae > Nocardioides > Nocardioides sp. REDSEA-S30_B4. Next base: position 71,835 of record NZ_LUPI01000025.1, read on the forward strand.
CCCGCGGTCTCCTCTGCAGCACCGGGGATGGTCAGCAGCGTGTTGTCGATCCGGTAGTCACCGTGGACCACGCCGGTCGACTCCTGACGTGGCAGCCGGTCGCCCAGGGCGGAGACGAGCGCAGCGGCCGAGGACTTCACGGACCCGGCGAAGGCCTCGCCCACGATCTCCCACTGGCCCGACCAGCGCTTGAGCTGCCGGGCGGCGTACCCGTCGGGTCGACCGAACCGCTCCAGCCCGACGGCCACGTGGTCGACGCGGTGCAGCGCCGCCAGCGTCGAGGCCAGCGCGGTGACCACACCGGAGACGAGCCCGCCGTCCAGCCCTCCGTCGAGCCCGCCGTCCAGCCCGTCCACGAGACCGTCGAGCTGCGCGGCCGTCTGCACGGTGACCCCGGGCACGAAGCCGGAGACCGCGAACGGTCCACCGATGAGCGACTCGTCCTCGCACAGCACCACCGCGGGCGGGACCGGCACGTCGGTGGCCCCGAGCGCCGAGGTCACGCGGTACTCGCGGGCCACGTCGTGGGCCGAGGGGGTGCGACCAGCGCGCGGCGGGGTGCGCATCACCCAGGCCGACGACCCGTCGTCGAGCCGGAAGGTGAGGTTGGACCGCCCGCCGGCGATCAGCCGCGCGGTCAGCGGCCCGGCCAGGTCGACCCCGGCCCCGGCCATCTGGGCCGCGACCGCTGACAGCTCGTCGGCCGTCAGCTCCACGGAGGCCCCGCTCACGCGCCCTGCTCCGCGGTGATGGCGCGCACGGCCCGCTTGGCGATCGACCAGCGGTGCACCTCCGAGGGCCCGTCGTAGATGCGGAAGGGCCGCACCTCCCGGGCGATCTTGGCCACCGGCAGCTCGGTCGAGACGCCGAGGCCGCCGCACATCTGCTGGGCACGGTCGGCCACGCGGTGCAGCGCCTCGGCCGCGAAGGTCTTCGCGATCGAGGTCTCCTTGTTGCCGCGGCCACCGTCGTCGAGGACCCGGCAGGCCTCCATCAGCAGGGCGCGCGTGGCCGCGAGGTCGATCTCGTTGTCGGCGATCAGCTGCTGGATCATGCCCTGGTCGGCCAGCCGGGACCCGAAGGCCTCGCGGCCGGCGACGTACGACACCGCGACCTCGTGGGCGCGGCGCACGGCGCCGGTCCAGCGCATCACGTGGGTCATCCGGGCCGGGCCGAGTCGGACCTGGGCGTACTTGAAGCCCTCGTCGACGCCGCCGAGCACGTCCTCGTCGGGCACGAAGGCGTCCTCGTAGAGGACCTCGCAGTGGCCGCCCAGCATGGAGGTGTCGACCATGCCGACGTGCCGGGTGACGGTCAGCCCCTCGGTCGCGGCGGGCATGAGGAACATGGTGGCGCCACCGGGGCCGCCCGGCTCACCGCTGGTGCGGGCCATGGTGATGAAGAACCCGGCTCCGTCGGCGCCGGTGATGAAGCGCTTGAGGCCGTTGACGACCCACCCGCCGTCGACCCTGGTCGCCCGCGTGGCGAGCATCGAGGGGTCGGCGCCTGCGCCCGGCGCCGGCTCGGTCATCGCGAAGGCCGAGCGCACGTCGCCGCGCGCGAGCGGCTCGAGGTACTTCTCCCGCTGCGCGGCCGAGGCGATGTGGTCGAGCATGTGGATGTTGCCCTCGTCGGGCGCGTTGATGTTGAGCGCGACGGGGCCGAAGAGGGAGTAGCCGGCCTCCTCGAAGACGGGTGCCCGGTCGACCATGCCCAGGCCCAGGCCTCCGCAGTCGACGGGGGCGTGGGGCGCGAAGACCCCGGCCTCCTTCGCCGCCGCCTGCAGGCGGGCACGCACCGGCTCGCCGCCGGCGGCCTCGATGTCGCCGTCGTGCTCGTCGTCGAGCGGCAGCACGACCTCGCGCACCAGCGCACGGGTGCGCTCGACGATCGACTGGACCTCCTGCGAGACCTGCATGGCTCTCCTCCTCCGCGGGCGGGTCGGGCCCGACCTCCGAGCCCCGACCGATCACTCGCTCGGTAGGCAGGATGCCACGGTGTCAGGCCGGTGCGCCAGCCATCCGCCGCGCGAGCACCAGGTGGCGCTGGACCAGCTGGTCGGGGGTGAGCGGCCCGTCGGGGCGGTACCACGACGCCACCCCCACGCACAGCGAGGAGATCGCGCGTGCCACCTCGTCGGGGTGCTCGGCGCTGAAGCCGCCGGCCGCGACCCCTTCGGCGACGGCCTCCTCGAGGAGCCGCTGCGCCGCGTCGCGCCGGGCGACGTACGCCGCTCGGTTGTCCGCCTCGAGGCTGCGGATCTCGCTCGAGCCGACGAAGGCCTGCGGGCGGCGGAACATGTGGAACCGGACGAAGGACTCCACCAGCGAGTCGAAGCGGGCCGCGGGGTCGGCGCCCGCGTCGCGCAGCGCCGCCTCGCACCGGCCGAGCAGCTCGTCCATGGTCGCGTCCATGAGCGCGCGCAGGATCTCCTGCTTGGACCGGAAGTGGTGGTAGACGCCCGGCACCGACAGCCCGGAGGCGGCAGCGACGTCGCGGATCGAGGTGCCGTGGTAGCCGTGCTCGGCGAAGGCGACCAGGGCCGCCCCGAGGATGCGCGGCAGGTCCGC
>NZ_LUPI01000026.1:0-30939 GCF_001627265.1 Nocardioides sp. REDSEA-S30_B4
GGCCTGCTCGGCGGCGGGGGTCGGCTCCGGGGCCGGAGCAGCCTTCGGGCCGGGCTTCGGACCGGGCTTGGGACCCGGGGTGGCGGCCGGCTTCTCAGCAGCAGGCGCCTCGGGGGCCGGCTGCTCGGCAGCCGGCTCGTCGGCAGGCTTGGGGGCCGGCTTCGCAGCGGGCTTGGCAGCCGGCTTCTCCGCGGTCGGGGCGCTGGCCTGCTCGGCCTTCAGCTTCTCGCCGAACTCCTTGCGGAAGCGCATCTCGGCCGGCAGCTCGACGGTCGAGCTCGCCGACTTGACGAACTCACCCATCTCCTTGAACTTCTCGAGAACGAACTTGCTCTCGACTCCGAACTCCTTGGCGAGCTCGTGAACGCGGGTCTTGGCCACAATTCTCCTTCTGGCCTCGAGACCCTCGTCCGGGGTGTCCCTCGAGACCGCTAGTGGTGGTGCAAACTCATCGGGAAGTACTCATCGAGTGCTCATGAGCTGCTGCTCCAGTTCCTGGTCATGCGTCCGGGCCTGGTGTCCGGTCGCGGCTGTCGGGCACGCGGGTGAGGTACGTCGCCACCGCGTCCGTCGTGAGCCCCTGCCCGCCTGCTGCTCGCAGGGCCCGGGCGAAGGCCTTCCGTCGGACGGCCAGCTCGTAGCACGCGGTCGTGGGGTGCAGGTGCGCCCCTCGGCCGGCTGCGCTCCCGGTGGGATCGGGCACCACGGCCGGTCGGCCGTCGTGGGTTCCCACCACGAGACGCAGCAACTCGCGTCTGGCGGCCCGCTGCCGACATCCCACGCACGTGCGGACGGGGCCGTCAGGGGACGGGAGGTCCGAGCGCGTAGGGGTTGTGTCTTGGCGAGCCACCGGGGTCCACCTTAGCGCGTCGTCGGTCGACGGACCGAACCGGGGAGAGTCACCCCCGCGGTCGGGCGTGGCGCCGGGCGGTGGGCGGTCGGGTCACACGGTTCCGACCGCGTGACCCGCGTCCCTCACGTGTCGCTGGGCTGCTCGTCGGAGCGGATGTCGATGCGCCACCCGGTGAGCCGCGCGGCGAGGCGGGCGTTCTGGCCCTCCTTGCCGATGGCCAGGGAGAGCTGGAAGTCCGGCACGACCACCCGCGCCGAGCGGGTCGCTGCGTCGACGACCTCCACGGACGTGACGCGGGCCGGGGACAGTGCGCTCGCGACCAGCGTCGCCGGGTCCTCCGACCAGTCCACGATGTCGATCTTCTCGCCGTGCAGCTCGGCCATCACGTTGCGCACCCGCTGGCCCATCGGGCCGATGCAGGCGCCCTTGGCGTTGACGCCCTGGCCGCGGGCCACGACCGCGATCTTGGTGCGGTGGCCCGCCTCGCGGGCAAGACCGGCGATCTCGACGGAGCCGTCGGCGATCTCGGGGACCTCGAGGGCGAAGAGCTTCTTGACGAGGTTCGGGTGGGAGCGCGAGAGCGTGACCTGCGGGCCGCGCATGCCCTTGCGCACCGACACGACCAGGCACTTGATCCGGGTGCCGTGCTCGTAGCGCTCCCCGGGGACCCGCTCACCCGGGGGCAGCAGCGCCTCGAGGCGACCGAGGTCGACCATGACGTCGTCGGGGTTGCGGCCCTGCTGGATGATCCCCGACACGATGTCGCCCTCCTTGCCGGAGAACTCACCGAACTTGATGTCGTCCTCGGCGTCGCGCAGGCGCTGCAGCATGATCTGCTTCGCCGTGGTCGCCGCGATCCGGCCGAAGCCGTCGGGGGTGTCCTCGAACTCGCCGACCTTGTTGCCGTCGTCGTCGAGCTCGGCGGCCATGACCGTCACGTGGCCGGTCTTGCGGTCGAGCTCGACGCGGGCCTCCTCGTAGGCGCCCGGCGTCTTCTGGTACGCCGTCAGCAGCGCCTGCTCGATGGCCTCGACCAGGACGTCGAAGGAGATCTCCTTCTCGCGCTCCAGCATCCGCAGGATGCTCATGTCGATGTCCATCAGTCCTCGCCCTCCTCGTCGGCACCGTCGTCGGCGCCAGTGCCCTTGCGGTTGAACTCGACCTGCACCAGCGCCTTGCGGACACCGGAGTAGGGCAGGTCGGTGCGGCGACCGGTGACCTCCAGGGCCACCGACTCCTCGCCGGCCTCCAGGATCCGTCCGGTCACCGCGGAGCCGTCCTCGCGCGCGACCTTGACCAGGCGGCCCTCGTTGCGCCGCCAGTGGCGGGGCAGGGTCAGCGGTCGGTCGACGCCGCGCGAGGTCACCTCGAGCGTGTACGGCTGCTCCCCCATCACGTCGGTCTCGTCGAGGACCCGGTTGACCTCGCGGGTGGCGTCTGCGACGTCGTCGAGCGTCACCCCGCCGTCCTTGTCCACCGCCACGCGGAGCACGCGTCGCTTGCCCGCGGGGGTGATCTCCACCGCCTCCACGTCGAGGCCGAGGGCGCCGAGGGGCTCCGCGAGCGCGGACTCGATCCGCTCCCTCGTCGCGTCCTGACTGGCACTGTTCACGAGGTGCGTCCTCCGATGTTCGGTTGAGAGCGTGCTGGGTCGTGCAGCCGGCGCCTGCTCGGCTCACCGGTCCGCACACCCTAGCGGCCACCGGCATGACCTAGGGTCTCTCGGTGCCCACCCCGATGCCCGCCCCGAGCCGCCGCACGGCGCTCGTCGTGAGCGGACTCACGCTCGGCGTCGTCGCCACGGGGTGCGGAGAGGGCGCCACTCCCCGGCCCGCAGGGACCCGAGGTCGCTCCGACGGTCCCGACGAGACGCTGCTCGACGAGGCCCGCACCGACCTCGTCGCGGCCCTGGCACTGGTGCGGGCCGCCCGCCGCGCCCACCCCTCCCTGCGCCCCCGGCTCGTCGGCCTGCAGCGCGCCCACCGCGACCAGCTCGCGGTGCTGGACCCCGAGGGTCGCACCGGCCCGGCCGAGGGTCCCGAGGTCCCGGGCGGGGCCCCGGAGGCGCTGCGCAGCGTCGTACGCGCGGAGGAGCGGCTGGTCCGCAGGCTGGTGACGTGGTCGGTGGCCGCGGAGTCCGGTCCGCTGGCACGCGCCCTCGCGGCGTCGGCGGCAGGCGTGGCGCAGCAGCTCGCCCTGCTGGAGGAGGAGCGATGAGCGGCACCGGACTCGCGTCCGAGCAGGTGGCGGACGCCCTGCAGCGGGTGCTGGCGGTCGAGCACGCAGCCGTCTGGACCTTCGGGGCCCTCGGCGCGGCGACCTCGGCCTCGGCCACCCCGCTCCTCCTCGCGCGCGTCGAACGCGCCTGGACCGCGCACCGTGGTCGCCGCGACCGGCTGCACGCGCTCCTGCTGGACCTGGGTCAGGAACCCGTGGGCAGCCAGGCCGCCTACGCCGTGCCGTCACCACTGGGACGGCCGGTCGACGTCGAGCGCGCCGCCGCGCGCGTGGAGCTGACCGGCACCCAGGCGTGGGCGTTCCTGGTCGCGAGCACGACGAGCGGCACGCGGCGCTGGGCCGCAGGGGTCCTCGGTGAGCTGGCCGTGTCGGCGGTCGCGTTCGGCGCGGAGCCGGAGCCGCTACCGGGCGCGGGCGACCTCATCGATTCCTGATCGCGCTCCGGGGACCGGCCTCGACGGGCGGGCCGAGAGGGGCGGGGCCCGAGAGGCCCGGCCTCCCGAAGGAAGTCCCGAGATCTTCCCCGGGAGGCCGGGACGACGGCTGCGGCGGGGGCACCGCGCCGACCCGCACGCATCCTGCCCCCGCGTCGAGCCGGATCACTCCTCGTCGTTCCCTCAGAAATCTGCAATGCAGAAAGTTGCAGTCGGATGTCGCGTGCGCGAGCGACCTCTCGGCCGTGCGCGAGCGACCTCTCGGCCGTGCGCGAGCGACCTCTCGGCCGTGCGCGAGCGACCTCTCGACGGTCAGAGCCAGCCGGTGACGATGTCGCGGAGGTCGGAGAGCCGGTGGGCGACGGCGTCGGGGACGCCCTCGGTGTGGCCGACCTGCTCGACGGGGATCGTGGAGTGGGGCACGTGCACGGCACGCAGGCCGGCCTGCTGAGCACCCCAGACGTCGTCGAAGAGCCGGTCGCCGACGTAGACGCAGCGCGAGGCGTCGCTCGCCCCGACGGCCTCCATGGCCGCCGCGAACGCGAGCGGTGACGGCTTGGTCCACGGGATCTCGGAGGTGTAGACGTCACCGTCGATGAGCTCGAGCACGCCGTCGCGCTCGAAGAACCCGCGGTGCCAGGCCCGGGGCCAGATGGTGTTGGACAGCACGCCCACCGCGATCCCCTGCGCGCGCAGCCAGCGCCACAGCGGCTCGACCTCGGGGTCGGTGAGGGTGTGCGGCTCCCAGAAGTCGTAGTAGGCGCTGAGCAGCTCGGGGTCGTGGTCGAGACCGGCCTCGGTGAAGAGGTCCTCGATGGTGGCCGACTGCTGGTGGTCGCGGCTGCGACCCCACACCACGCTCCCCGCTGCGTGCAGCCGCGCCGCGTGGGCGTGGTGGTCGTCGTCGGGGGTGGGCGTGCGGCGTACGGCTTCGGCGAGCGCGAGGGACTCGGCGTGGAAGTCGACGTCGTGCCACCGGGTGAGGGTGCCGCCCCAGTCGAAGATGACCGCCTCGACCGCCGGTGCTGATCGGCCCTGCGGTGCGTCGCCCGTCGTCATGCAGGGCACCATAGGCGACACCATGGACACCCATCGGGACACCACCAGCCCCGCCCAGCAGCCCGCCCAGCAGCCCGCCGGAGCGCCGGCGTCGGGTCGGCGTACCCAGGCCGAGCGCAACGCGACCACCAGGGCGGCGCTGGTCGAGGCCGGGCGGCGGCTCTTCAGCACCAAGGGCTTCGCCGACGTCGCCACCGACGAGCTGGCGCGGGCAGCCGGGGTGACGCGCGGCGCGCTCTACCACCAGTACGACGGCAAGTCCGGTCTCTTCGCCGCGGTCCTGGAGTCGGTCGAGGCCGAGGTCGTGGCCCGGGTCTCGGGTGCCATGGACTCATGCGACGACCCGACGGACCCCGCGACCCGGCTGCTCGCCGGGCTCGACGCCTACCTCGACGCGTGTGCGGACCCGACGATCCACCGCATCACGCTCGTGGAGGGCCCCGCCGCGCTCGGCTGGCGCGCCTGGCGCGAGGTCGGGCACCGGCACGCGATCGGTCTGGTCGAGGACAGCGTGCGCGCGCTCGCCCCCGCCGAGGCGCCGGTGGCTGCCCTGGCCCACGTGCTGATGGGGGCGCTGGGCGAGGCCGCGCTCTACGTCGCGGCGGCCGAGGACCCGATCGCCGCCCGCGAGGAGGCACGCGCCGCCGTCCTCGCGCTCGTGCCGGGCCTGTCCTGACCCACGCACCCACCCCCGTCACGCCGAGCCGGGTCGAGGGGCCTCAGCCCGCGGAGACCAGGCCCACGAGGTGGTCGACGACGTGGTCGGCGGCGACGTCGGTGCGCTCGCCGCTGCGACGGTCCTTGACCTCGACGGTGCCGGACTCGGCCAGGGACTTGCCGACGACCACGATCGTCGGGACCCCGATCAGCTCGGCGTCCTTGAACTTCACGCCGGGGCTGACCTTGCCGGCGCGGTCGTCGTAGAGGACCTCGACACCTTGCTCGGCGAGCTCGAGCGCGATCCGGTCGGCGGCGGCGAAGACGGCCTCGTCCTTGCCGGCGGCCACGACGTGCACGTCGGCGGGCGCGACGTTGCGCGGCCAGCACAGCCCGATGTCGTCGAGGGTGCCCTCGGCGATGGCCGCCACCGCGCGGGTGCAGCCGATGCCGTAGGAGCCCATCGTGACGGTGACCAGCTTGCCGTTCTCGTCGAGGACCTTGAGGTCCAGCGCCTCGGCGTACTTACGACCGAGCTGGAAGATGTGGCCCATCTCGATGCCGCGGGCGCTCTCCAGCGTGCCGTCGTCGCACCGGGGGCAGGCGTCGCCGTCACGGACCTCGGCGGCCTCGATGGTGCCGTCGGGGGTGAAGTCACGGCCCACGACCAGGTCGAGGACGTGGCTGCCCTCGACGTCGGCGCCGGTGACCCAGGCCGTGCCTTCGACCACGCGAGGGTCGACGAGGTAGCGGATGCCCGCCGCGGCGATGCCGCCGGGACCGATGTAGCCCTTGACCAGGGCGGGGTGCTCCTTGAGCGCCACCTCGTCCATGGGCTCGACCTCGATGGGCTCGAGCTGGCCCTCCAGGCGCTTGAGGTCGACCTCGCGGTCGCCGGGCACGCCGATGGCCAGCGCCTCGCGCTCACCGGTGGGATGGCGCAGCTGGACCAGGACGTTCTTGAGGGTGTCCGCGGCGGCCCAGGGCCGGTCCTCGCGGGGGAACGCCTCGTTGAGGTGCGTCACCAGCGACTCGATGGTGGGCGTGTCCGGCGTCTGCTCGGCGTGCGCGGCGGGCGCTCCCTCGACGGGCTGGGCCGAGGGAGGACGCACCTCGACGGCCTCCACGTTGGCGGCGTAGTCGCAGGTGGTGCAGCGGACGTAGGTGTCCTCGCCGACCTCGGCCTTGGCGAGGAACTCCTCCGAGCGCGAGCCGCCCATGGCGCCCGAGGTCGCCTTCACCACGACGTACTCGAAACCGAGTCGGTCGAAGATCCGGACGTAGGCGTCGCGGTGCTGCTGGTAGCTCTCCTCCAGACCGGCGTCGTCGACGTCGAAGGAGTAGGAGTCCTTCATCGTGAACTCGCGCCCGCGCAGCAGGCCGGCGCGGGGCCGTGCCTCGTCGCGGTACTTGGTCTGGATCTGGTAGATCGAGAGCGGCAGGTCCTTGTAGGAGCTGTAGAGGTCCTTCACCACGAGGGTGAACATCTCCTCGTGCGTGGGGCCGAGGAGGTAGTCGCCGTCCTTGCGGTCCTTGAGGCGGAAGATGCCGTCGCCGTACTCCGTCCACCGGTTGGTGGCCTCGTAGGGCTCACGGGGAAGCAGCGCGGGGAAGCTGAGCTCCTGGGCGCCGATGGCGTCCATCTCCTCGCGCACGATGCCCTCGATGCGGCGCAGCACACGCAGGCCGAGGGGCAGCCAGGTGTAGATGCCCGGGGCGGCGCGACGGATGTAGCCGGCACGGACGAGCAGCTTGTGGCTCGGCACCTCGGCGTCGGCGGGGTCCTCGCGCAGGGTGCGCACGAACAGGGACGACATCCGCAGGACGCGGGGGTGACGGGCGCTCATGGCCGCAAGGGTACGGCGCCGGGGCGCTCCGGATCGATCCGGTATCCGGTGCCAGACTCGGGTCATGCGCATCGGCATCACCCTCCTGACCGACCTGCCGTGGCGGGAGGCGGCTCCGCGCTGGCGCGCCGCCGAAGAGATGGGCTTCGACCACGCCTGGACCTACGACCACCTGGTGTGGGGCGGGCTGCCCGACGCGCCGTGGCGGGCGGCGGTGCCGGGGCTGGGCGCCGTCGCCGCGACCACCTCGCGCATCCGCCTGGGCACGCTGGTCGCCTCCCCCAACTTCCGCCACCCCTACCAGCTCTTCCGCGAGGCACAGGCACTCGAGGACGTCTCGGACGGTCGCCTGCTGCTCGGCCTCGGCACCGGGGGTGACCTGGACTCTCGCCTGCTGGCGCAGCCGGAGATGTCAGTGCGCGAGCGGGTCGACCGGTTCCAGGAGGACGTCGACCTGCTGGTGCGGTTGCGCTCGGAGGACCACGTCGACGCCGACGGGCGCTGGTTCTCCGTCCGTGACGCGCGCACGCTGCCGGGCCTGGACCGCACTCCCCTGCTGGTGGCCGGCAACGGGCCGCGGTCGGTGCGGTACGCCGCGCGGGTCGCCGACGGGTGGGTGACGACCGGCCCCTCGACCGGCACGGTCGAGGAGTGGCTGGATGGGCTGGCCGCGAGCAGCCGGGTGCTCGACGACGCGCTGGAGGGTCGGGTCCTCCCCCGCTACGTGCTGCTGGACTCGGCGGGCACGCTGTTCGGCGGCGCCGGGCGCATGTCGCTGTCGAGCGTGGAGCTCTTCACCGACCTCGTCGGGCGGGTGGCCGAGCTCGGCTTCACCGACGCGATCACGCACTGGCCGCGGCCGGAGGCGCCGTACGCCGCCGACGAGCGGGTCCTCGAGCAGGTGGCGGCGCTGCTGCCGACGCTGTGACCCGCTCGGCCGGGGTGCGGGCGCTCAGCCGCGGGCGGTGCGCCACATGGCGCGGATCATCGGCCACTGCAGCGGCAGCCGGGCCAGGGTGAGCGCCTTCCAGGCGGGCTTGTCGCCGGCCATGGCGTCCACGGCCATCTGCACGTTGGCCGGGTAGACACCCACGAGCAGCCCGACGCCGGCCAGCGCGGCCACCTTGCGGGTCTGCGGCACCGCCAGGCCCGCGGCGCACGCCAGCTCAGCGTAGCCGCTCCACACGATCATCTCGCGGTGTGCCGGCACCCACGCCGGCATCGCCGGCTCGAAGACCTGCGGTCGGACGAGGTGCAGCACCCCGTTGACGGTGAAGGCGGTGGCGACGAGGCGGGCGGTGCGGGAGAGGGTCACGCGTCACAGCCTGTCAGAACATGATGGTGGAGAAGCGTGCCGTCTCGGCGAAGCCTACCGAGCGGTACGCGCGGCGCGCCGGCTCGTTCCACTCGTTGACGTAGAGCGACACCGTCGGCGCGATCTCGCGGCGCACGAGCTCGACCACCGCTGCCATGCCTGCCAAGGCCAGGCCCTCGCCGCGCCGGTCCGGCGGGACCCAGACCCCCTGGATCTGCGCCGCGGTCGGAGAGGCGCACGCCACCTCGGCCTTGAAGACCAACCTGCCCTCGTCGAAGCGGGCGAAGGACCAGCCGCGGCTGACCAGCTGGGTGACGCGCGCGCGGTAGAGGTCGGCCCCGCCGCCGATCTCCGGGGAGAGACCGACCTCCTCGGTGTACATCGCCACGCACGCGGGGTACAGCTCGGCCATGTCCTCCCGCGTGGTGCGGCGTACCCGGGGGTCGGGCGCCACCAGCGGCGGACCGGCGATCTCGAGGTGCGGCTGCTGCCAGCGGATCTCGCGGGGCTTGGTCCAGGTCGTGGCGACGGCCTGCCAGAAGGCCTTGACCGCGTCGTGGGGCCCGACGACCGTGGACGCCATCCGCCCCTTGGACATCGCCCTCTCGGCGAAGGCTCGCGCGTCGTCGGGGGTGGCTTGGACGGGCACGAGGTTGGCCCCGACGTGGCAGGCGGCCCGCATCCGGCCGCCCTCGAAGCGGCCCCACACCTCACCGCCGAGCCAGCGCGGCTCGAGGCTCGTGGTGCGTGCGCGGTAGTCGGCGAAGACGTTGACCACCGGGTCGCGGCCGGCCAGGGCCAGGAACTCCTCGAGGTCCGCGACGCCGAGGGGACGGACGCCGTCGCGGGTGGTCAGCACGCGGGCAGCCTACGGCGTACGACGAAGGGCTCGTGGCCGCTCGGCCGTGGCGGACACCGGCGGGTCAGCCGACCGTGACCTCGGCGGTGCCGCCGTCGACGGCCTCCATGCCCTCGGCGATGCGCATGGCCTCCTCGATGAGCGTCTCCACGATCTTCGACTCCGGCACGGTCTTGATGACCTCGCCCTTGACGAAGATCTGGCCCTTGCCGTTGCCCGAGGCGACGCCCAGGTCGGCCTCGCGGGCCTCGCCCGGGCCGTTGACGACGCAGCCCATGACGGCCACGCGCAGCGGGACCTCGAGCCCGTCGAGACCGGCGGTGACCTCGTCGGCGAGCTTGTAGACGTCGACCTGCGCGCGGCCGCAGCTGGGGCAGGAGACGATCTCGAGGCGGCGCGGCTTGAGGTTGAGGCTCTCGAGGATCTGGATGCCGACCTTGACCTCCTCGACCGGCGGCGCGGAGAGGCTGACGCGGATGGTGTCGCCGATCCCCTGGCTCAGCAGCGCGCCGAAGGCGGTCGCGGACTTGATGGTGCCCTGGAAGGCGGGGCCCGCCTCGGTGACGCCGAGGTGGAGCGGCCAGTCGCCCTCGGCGGCGAGCATCTCGTAGGCGCGCACCATCACGACCGGGTCGTTGTGCTTGACCGAGATCTTGAAGTCGCGGAAGCCGTGCTCCTCGAAGAGGCTGGCCTCCCACTTGGCGGACTCGACCAGCGCCTCGGGGGTCGCCTTGCCGTACTTCTCCAGCAGGCGCTTGTCGAGGCTGCCGGCGTTGACGCCGATGCGGATGCTCGTGCCGTGGTCGGCGGCCTCCTTGGCGATCTGCTTGACCTGGTCGTCGAAGGCACGGATGTTGCCCGGGTTGACGCGGACCGCCGCGCAGCCGGCCTCGATGGCGGCGTAGACGTACTTGGGCTGGAAGTGGATGTCGGCGATGACCGGGATCTGCGCCTTCTGGGCGATCGCCGGCAGCGCGTCGGCGTCGTCCTGGCTGGGGCACGCGACACGCACGATGTCGCAGCCGCTGGCCGTCAGCTCGGCGATCTGCTGCAGGGTCGCGTTGACGTCGGAGGTCAGCGTCGTGGTCATCGACTGGACCGAGATCGGGTGGTCCGAGCCCACCCCGACCTTCCCGACCTGGATCTGGCGGGTCTGACGGCGCGGGGCCAGCACCGGCGGAGGGGCGGACGGCATCCCGAGGCTGATCGAGGTCATGGCTCCCAGGCTACTCAGTGGGGTGCGGTGGGACGTCATACGGAGGGGACGTCCACTGCCGCTGTACGTATGACGTCCCACGCGGTCGGCTCAGGAGGTCATACGGACGGGAGGTCCACTGCCGTCGTACGTATGACGTCCCACGCGGGCTCAGGCAGCGCGCCGGAACCCTGCGGCGACCATGGCCTCCTCGACCTGGTCCAGGAACGCTTCACGCTCCAGGCGAAAGCCCAGGAGTGGGAGCCGCAGCACCCGGTCGCCCTGCATGGTCAGGGCGTTCTGGCGCAGCGCGTCGCCGACGACGTTCTCGGCCCATGAGTGGTGGATGCCGTCGACCTCGACGACGAGGCGGAACTGCGGCCAGTAGAGGTCGAGGTAGTAGCGACCCCGGCCGTCTCGACGCAGCACCTGACGGGCCGGAGCCGGAAGGCCACGCTCGCGCAGTGCACGCGCGACGTCGAGCTCGCCCAGCGACCGAGCGCCGTCCAGCAGCTCGTTGACGAGCTCGTGGAGCAATGGGCGGCGCCGGTCGCGCCGGACCCGCAACAGCTCCAGGCCGAGCTGCTCGGGGCGCACGAGCCCCTGCTGGACCGCCGCGGTGACGACGTACGTCGCCTCGCGGTCGGTCCTCGCCCATAGCGCCGCCCGGAGGGCTGCGACGGCCGGTCGGGTCCTGGGGATGCCCGGGCCCTCCACGCGGTCCGCGGCGGACCACCGTCGGGTCTGGCGGACGTCGTACTCGCGACGATGGCGGATGCGCGCCCCGCGCGGGACCGAGACCCTCACCCGGCCCTCGTCGAAGCGTTGGAGGCCGGAGGCGACCAACGAGGACGCACCGTCCAGCATCGCCCGGGGGCCGCCGACGAACAGGGCCGCCCAGCGATGGCTGTCGCTGCTGAGGGGTCCGTTGTGGACGCAGACCGCCTGGTCACCCACACGCGCCCAGCGACGCGCCCTGATCTCCCTCGCGACCAGCCACCGGGGAACGCCCAGCGCGTAGAGCTGGCGGCGCGAGACGACGGCTCCTTGGGTCTCCGCCGCCGCGCGTGCGGCTTGCAGGAGCTCGTGGTCGATGCTGGTCGAGGTGGGCATCCCTCGACGATCCCCGGCGCCGTCGGGTGTCAGGCGGGTCGTCAGGTGGGCTGTGGATCCGCGTGCGTCGGAGCGGCCTGTGGACGTGCGGCGGGCTGCGGCGGCACCGTGGGACGTCATACGAGACGCAGGAGTGGACGTCCTGTGCGTATGACGTCCCGCCGCGTGCGGCCAAGGGCGCCCCGCGACCGATCAGGCGTCGAACTGCACGGGCACGACCAGGTCGCCGACGATCAGCACGACGCCCATGACGAGCAGGGCGGAGGCGACGACGTAGGCGACCGGCAGGAGCTTGGCGGCGTCGACGTAGCCGGGGTCGGGACGGCGGAACAGGCGCGCCCAGCCGCGACGGACCCACTCCCAGGTCGCGGAGGCGATGTGGCCGCCGTCGAGCGGCAGCAGCGGCAGGAAGTTGAACAGGCCGATGAAGAGGTTGAAGCCCGCGACCAGGCCGGCCAGCGAGACCGCCTTCTCGGCCACGTCGAGCTGGTCGGTGGACGACACGGTGCCGGCGATCCGGCCGCCGCCGACGATCGAGACCGGGCTGTCGATCGCGCGCTCCTCGACGCCGACGATCGCCTTGGCCACGCCCCAGACCTTGACCGGCAACTGGCCGAGCGCGACCACGGTGTCCTTGGTCATCCCGGCCATCTGGCGCGCGGTGTAGATCGGCCCGCCGGTCTCGGTGACGTAGCGGACTGTGGGGGTCACACCGAGGAAGCCGACCTCGGTGAGCGTCTCGGTGGAGTCGCCGGTCGGGCGGGCCTGGACGGTCGTGGAGGTCTCGCCGGTCAGCAGCTGCCCGTCGCGCTCGTAGCCGATCACCGCGTCGCCGTCGGCGTTGCCGCGGATCAGCTCGCGCAGCTGGTCCCAGCCGGTGACCGGGGTGCCGTTGAACGAGGTGACGACGTCACCGGGCCGCAGGCCGGCTTCGTACGCCGGAGCCAGCGGGTCGGAGTCGGTGCACGCCCGTCCCTCCTCGGTGAAGGGGATGACGCACTCGGAGACGGTGTCGATGACCGGCGGACCGGCCTCGGCCTCGATGTCGACGACGTTGCCGTAGGTGGCGTAGATGCCCCAGAACAGCGCGAACGCGATGAGGATGTTGACCGACGGGCCGCCGGCCATCACGACGATCTTCTTCCACGGCGGCAGCTTGTAGAACAGCCGGTCCTCGTCGCCGGGCTGCACGAGCTCCCACTCCGCGGCGCGGGCGTCGGAGATCAGCTGGGTGAACAAGCCGGTGTTGGACTTCCGCACCCGCGTGACCTGCTGGCCCTCGGCGTCGTAGGTGACCTCGCCGAGCTCGGCGGCCCCCGGCGGGAGCATGCCGACGATCTTGACGTAGCCGCCGAGCGGGATCGCCTTGAGGCCGTACTCGGTCTCGCCCACCTGCCGGCTCCACACGGTGGGGCCGAAGCCGATGAAGTACTGCGTGACCTTCCCGCCGAACCGTTTGGCCGGGATCATGTGGCCGAGCTCGTGCAACCCGATCGAGACCAGGATGGCGCCGACGAACAGCACCACGCCGAGCAGGTAGAGCAGAGCGGTCATCACATTCCTCGGGAGGGTCCGTCAGGGGGTGCAGGCGATCACGCGGAGCGCCTCCTCGCGGGCCCATGCATCGGCCCCGAGGACGTCGTCGAGCGAGAGATCCTGCTCCGAGGGTACGTCGTGGGAGCGCAGCACCTCGGCCACCACATCGACGATCCGGACGAACGGGAGGTTCCCTCCTCGGAACGCGTCGACGGCCACCTCGTTGGCGGCGTTGTAGACGCATGGGGCCGTCCCGCCCACTCCCCCGGCCTCGCGGGCCAGCGACACGGCCGGGAACGCCTCGTCGTCGAGCGGGAAGAACTCCCACGTCTCCGGACGCGTCCAGTCCACCGAGGGCGCCGCGTCGGGCACCCGGTCGGGCCAGGCCAGGCCCATCGCGATCGGGATCCTCATCGTCGGTGGGCTGGCCTGCACCAGGGTCGAGCCGTCGTGGAACTCCACCATCGAGTGGACCACCGACGTCGGGTGCACCACGACCTCGATCTCCTCGAACGGCACCCCGAAGAGCAGGTGCGCCTCGATGACCTCCAGCCCCTTGTTGACCAGCGTCGCGGAGTTGATCGTGATGACGGGGCCCATCGCCCACGTCGGGTGCGCGAGCGCGTCGGCGACGGTGACGTCCGCGAGCTGCTCGCGGGTGCGCCCGCGGAAGGGGCCACCGCTCGCGGTGAGCACCAACCGGCGTACCTCGTCGCGGGCACCGCCGCGCAGGCACTGCGCGATCGCGGAGTGCTCGGAGTCCACCGGCACCAGCTGGCCGGGCGCGGCGCGGTCCAGCACCAGCGGGCCGCCCATGATCAGCGACTCCTTGTTGGCCAGCGCCAGGGTGCTCCCCGCGTCGAGCGCCGCCAGCGTGGGTCGCAGCCCCACGGCGCCGGTGATGCCGTTGAGCACGACGTCGCAGGGGTGCGCGGCGACGTCGACCGACGCCTCCTCCCCCAGCCCGTGGACCGCCGGGGCGAACTCCTCGACCTGCTGGGCGAAGAGGTCGGGGTTCGAGCCGCCGGCGGTCAGGCCGACGACGCGGAACCGGTCGGGGTTCGCACGCACCAGGTCGAGTGCCTGGGTGCCGATGGATCCGGTGGAGCCGAGGATGACGACGTCGCGACGCTGCACGAGCCAGAGTCTGTCAGGCCCGGTCGGTCAGGGCGCTGTCGCGGCGAACGCCTCGGCCACCACGTCGAACGCCTCCTCGAGCAGCGCGTCGGAGATCGACAGCGGGGGCAGGAAGCGGAAGACGTTGCCCCAGGTGCCGCAGGTCAGCGTCACGACCCCCTGGCGGTGGCAGTACGCCGACACGGCCGCCGCGCGAGCGGCGTCGGGCTCGAGGGTGCCCGGCCGGCACAGCTCGATGGCCAGCATGGCGCCGCGGCCGCGGACCTCCGCGACGACCGGGTGCTCGGCGGCGATCTTCTCCAGCCGGGCGCGCACCAGCGCCTCGACCTCGCGCGCGCGAGCGACCAGGTCGTGGCCCTCCATCTCCTCGATGGCACCCAGCGCCGCGGCACACGCCAGCGGGTTGCCGCCGTAGGTACCGCCCAGCCCACCGGCGTGGACGGCATCCATCAGCTCGGCGCGACCGGTCACCGCCGCGAGCGGCAGGCCGCCGGCGATGCCCTTGGCGGTGGTGACCAGGTCGGGCACGACGCCCTCGTGGTCGCAGGCGAACCAGTCGCCGGTGCGGCAGAAGCCGGACTGGATCTCGTCGGCGATGAAGACCACGTCGTGGTCGCGGCACCACTGCGCCACCGCGGGCAGGAAGCCAGGCGCCGGCTCGATGAAGCCGCCCTCGCCCTGGATCGGCTCGATCACGACGCACGCGAGGTTGGTGGCGCCGACCTGCTTGTCGATCACGTCGATCGCGCGGGCGGCGGCCTCCGCGCCGGAGAGCCCGTCGCGCAGCGGGTAGGACATCGGTGCGCGGTAGACCTCGCCCGCGAACGGGCCGAACCCGTGCTTGTAGGGCATGTTCTTGGCCGTCATGGCCATCGTGAGGTTGGTGCGGCCGTGGTAGGCGTGGTCGAAGACGACCACGGCGTCCTTGCCGGTCGCCACGCGGGCGATCTTGACGGCGTTCTCGACGGCCTCGGCGCCGGAGTTGAAGAGCGCTGACTTCTTCGCGTGGTCGCCGGGGGTCAGCGCGGACAGCTTCTCCGCGACGTCGACGTAGCCGGAGTAGGGGGTGACCATGAAGCAGGTGTGGGTGAACGCCTCGAGCTGCTCGGCCACCCGGCGCACGACGCCCGGGGCGCTGTTGCCCACGGTGGTGACCGCGATGCCGGACCCGAGGTCGATGAGGCTGTTGCCGTCGACGTCGACGAGCACCCCGCCGCCGGCCTCCACCACGAAGACGGGCAGGGTGGTCCCGACACCATCGGCGACGAAGGACTTCTTGCGATCGAGCAGTTCTGTCGAACGAGGTCCGGGAATATCGGTCACGAGACGGCGGATCTGCTGGATCATGGGTCCACTCTCGCACACCGGAGCCCGACCGTCGCTCCCCTCGGACAGGATGACCCCATGAAGAAGCTCGCGCTCGTCCGCCGCCCCGGTCCCCGCGTCGCCGAGGGTCTGGTGACCCATCTCGAGCGCAGCCCCGTCGACTCGGACCTCGCGCTGCGCCAGTGGCAGGGCTACGTCGACGCCCTGCACACCGAGGGCTGGCGCACGATCGAGGTCGAGCCCGCCGACGACTGCCCGGATGCCGTGTTCGTCGAGGACACCGTCGTGGTCTACGACGACGTCGCGGTGATCAGCCGACCCGGCGCCGACGAGCGCAAGCCCGAGACAGCCGGGACCGAGGCCGCGCTACGCGACCTCGGCTACCGGATCGAGCGGATCGAGGCGCCCGACACCCTCGACGGCGGCGACGTGCTCAAGCACGACGGCACCGTCTGGGTCGGCCTCGGAGGGCGTACGACGCCGGGTGCCGTCGACCAGCTCCGCGCGCACCTGGCGCCGCTCGGGGCGGTCGTCGTCGGCGTACCGCTGGCGAAGGTGCTGCACCTGAAGTCCGCGGTGACCGCGCTGCCGGACGGCACCGTGATCGGGTGGGACCCGGTCGTCGACGACCGAGGGGTGTGGGAGCGCTACGAGTCGGTCCCCGAGGAGCCGGGCTGCCACGTGGTCGTCCTCGACGAGGACACCGTCCTGATGTCCAGCGCCGCCCCGCTGACCCGGGCCCGCTTCGAGGAGCGTGGGCTGCGGGTCGTGGCCGTCGACATCAGGGAGCTCGAGAAGCTCGAGGGATGCGTGACCTGCCTGTCGGTCCGGCTACGAGGTGCGCCCCAGCCCACCTGAGCCGCCGCGTGCAGCACCGAGGCCCGCCCGGCGGGTGCCGGACGGGGCTCGGTGCTGTGCGTGCGTCCAGGTGCGGACTACCGCGAGGGGGTCACTTCTGGAGGTAGCAGGCCTCGGTGAAGTCGTGGCCCTCGGCGGTCGGGCCGGTGAAGATGTCACCCATGGGCTCGACACCGGCGTCGGTGTCCGCGGCCGGGGTGAACAGCTGGGTCACGCGGACCGCGGCCTCGTTGGGGTCGCCGGCGTAGTTGCCGGAACCGTCGGGGAGCATCCCCTCGCTCTCGATGTCGCCCGACATCGAGGAGGCGATCTCCAGCAGGCCACCGCGGGTGAGGTCGCCGGACTCGACGGCCTCCTCCAGCAGCGCCTTGAGGATGTAGCCGCCGGACCAGCCCATCGCGAAGTACTCGTTGGCCGGGGCGTCGCCGGCGGCCTCACGCATGGCCTCGTGGCCCGGGGTGTCGGCGTCGTAGCCGGGGAACGAGCTGGCCCACAGGTAGGACGCCTCGATCGCCGGGGCGGCCGGGCTCTGCAGCAGCGCGGCGTTCCAGGTCGGGATGGCACCCACGAACTTGCCCTGGAAGCCCTGCGAGACGGCACCGCCGACGACGGCGGCGAGCTCGAGGGGACCGGTGGCGACGACGACGATGTCGGCCTCGGACTTCAGCACCTCCGCCACCGCGGCGGTCTGCTGGTCGGCGCCGGGACCGGTCGTGATGTCGGTGAAGTCGGCGCCCCGCGCCTCGGCGGCGATCCGGGCACCGACCGCCGTGTCGTCGCCGTAGTCACCGGGGAAGTGCACCGCGGCGACCTTGTCGGCGCCGAGCTCGTCGACGCCGTAGTCGACGGCGTTCATGCCCTCGGCGCAGTAGGACGTGCCGATCTCCAGGACGCGGTCCTCGAAGAGCCAGTTCGAGCCGAGCGTCGCGGGCAGGACCAGCAGCTCGTCGGCGTCGTTGTCGCGCAGCATCGCCTCGGTGGCGATGGTGCCGAGCGACTGGGCGATCAGGAGGACCTCGTCGTTGATCTCGGCGAAGACCTCGGCGTGGGTGTCGGGGTCGTACTTGTTGTCCTTGACGTAGGTGGTGACGTCGACCTCGTAGTCGCCGATGCCGCCCTCCTCGTTCACGCGCTTCCAGAAGGCCTGACCGCCGTCGGTGAGCGGCACGCCCACGCCGGCGAAGACACCGGTGAGGTCGCTGATGATGCCGAGGTAGATGCAGCCCTTGGACTCGTCGACCGCGTCCGGGCACGGCTCGGACGTGACGCCGGTGCCGAGGGTCGCCTCGCCCTCGGCCTCGGAGCCCCCGTCGTCACGGCCGCAGCCGGCCAGGACCAGGGTCGTCACGGCCGCGAGCACCCCGAGCCGTCGCACGCTTCTTCTCACGGTTCCTCCTGTGGTGTGCCGGGACGTCGGCGTCCCGGTCGTCTGTATGGTGTGGGTGGTGTGGGTGGTGTGGGTGGTGTGGGTGGTGGATGGATCAGGTCAGTCAGGTCAGTACGAGAAGGGGAAGCTCTTCCAGTACGTGCGGATCCGCAGCCAGATGCCGAAGAGGCCGCGCGGCTCGAAGAGCAGGAACGCCACGATGAGGGCGCCGTAGAGCCCGACCTCGACCTCGAAGACGTTCGGGTGGTCGGTGGGGCTGCTGGAGACGAAGGGCAGGAACGCCGGCAGCTCCGAGGACAACCGCGGGAGCAGCGCGATCAGCAGCGCGCCCATGATCGAGCCCGAGATCGTCGCGACGCCGCCGATGAGCACCATCGCGATGAACTGCACCGAGAGCAGCAGCCCGAACTGCTCGGGGCTGAACTGACCGCTCCCCACGTAGAGCAACGAGCCGCAGACCCCGGCGAAGAACGAGGAGATCGTGAAGGCGATCAGCTTGTAGCGCCCCAGCTCCACCCCCATCACCCCGGCGGCGATGTCGCGGTCCCGGACGGCGGCGAAGGCGCGGCCGATGCGGGAGCGGGCGATGTTGCGACCCAGCAGGGCCATGATCACCAGCACCACCAGGAACAGCCAGAACAGCTTCTGCTCCTCGGTGTAGGCACCGTCCCGGGTCAGGTCGTTGCCCAGCACCACCGGCACCGCCGACTCGCGACCGATGCCCGGGCCACCGGACATCTCACGCCACTCGGCGAAGAAGTAC
Source organism: Nocardioides sp. REDSEA-S30_B4 (assembly GCF_001627265.1). Lineage (NCBI taxonomy): Bacteria > Bacillati > Actinomycetota > Actinomycetes > Propionibacteriales > Nocardioidaceae > Nocardioides > Nocardioides sp. REDSEA-S30_B4. The sequence goes on from NZ_LUPI01000026.1 coordinate 18,578, forward strand.
TGCCCGATGAAGACCAGGCCGAGGGTCACGACTGCGAGGTACAGACCGCGCAGCCGGGTGGCCAGCGGCGCCACCACCACCCCGAACAGCGCCGCCACGACACCCGCGGCCACGATCCACACCGGGGCCTCGGAGACGCCGAAGCCGAGGTAGCGGCCGTCGGGGTCACCGGCCAGCACCGCCGCGGTGTAGGCGCCGACCCCGACGAAGAACGCGTGGCCGAGCGAGACCTGCCCGGCGTACCCGATGAGCAGGTTGAGCCCGATCGCACCGACGGCCAGCACCAGGCCGGTGCCGAGGAGTGCGAGGAGGTCGTCCTCGAGGGTCAGCGGGAGGTAGGCGGCGACCGCGATGATCGCCAGCACCCCCAGCTGCTTGGCCCGGGTGTTGAGCAGCGCCATCTCCTGGCCGTAGCTCGTGTAGAGCGTCGGCCGGCCCCAGCGGCGGCGGGGCTTGGTGGACGCCGGGGCGTCGGAGCCCCGTCCGGTGCGGCCGGGCTCGTGCTGGGTGGCGGTCATACCCGCTCCACCTCCTTGGTGCCGAAGAGACCCTGCGGTCGCACGAGCAGGACCAGCAGCATCAGGACGTAAGGGACGATCGCGCCCGAGTTGGTGTCCAGGAACGGGAACCACGTCGAGTGGTACGTCGACACGACCGCCTGCACGATGCCGATCACCAGCCCGCCGAGCACGGCCCCGCCGAGGGAGTCCAGGCCGCCGAGGATGATCACGGGCAGCGCGGTGAGCGCGATGATCCAGAGGTTCTGGTCGATCGGGTTGCCGGCCGAGGCGAACACCCCGGCGATCGCGGCGAGGGCGCCGGCGAGCGCCCACGAGACCGCGAACACCCGCCCCACGTCGACGCCCTGGGCCATCGCGGCCTCCTGGTCCAGCGCCGTCGCCCGCATCGCGAGCCCCATCCGCGTGAACCGGAAGAACGCGAACAGCAGGGCCACCACCAGGCCGGTCACCACGAAGGCAGCGATGTGCCGGTGCTGGACCTGGACCCCACCGATCGTGGTGACGTCAAGACCCCAGGGGTCCCCGATCGTGCGCGGGTCGACACCCACGAAGGCGCCGGCGACGACCCGCACCACGATGTCGATGCCGATGGTGATGATCGCGATGACGAAGACGGCCTTGCCGACCATCGGACGCACCGCGACCCGCTCGACCACCAGCGCCACGACCGCGATCGCGATCGTGCCCACCACGACGGCGGCGACGAAGCCCATCCGCGGGGAGAGGTGGCTCACCAGGACCGCCCCGGAGAGCATGAAGGCGGGCTGGGCGAAGGAGATCACCGACATCGCCTTGTAGATGATGACGAAGCCCAGCGCGAGCAGGGCGTAGACCGAGCCGTTGCCGGCGCCGATCGAGACCGCGGTGAGGAGCTCGGTCATCGAGCACCTCCTGGGACGGCGTACATCTGAGAGACCAGCTCCTCGAACGTCGCCGCGACCGCGGCTCGCTTGACCTTCTGCGTGGCGGTGAGCTCGCCGTCCTCGTGGTCGAGCTCCTTGGGCAGCAGCCGGAAGTCCTTGAGCTGCTCGACGGTGGCCAGCCGCTCGTTAACCTGCTTGACGATCCCGGCGACCAGCTCGTGGACCTCGGGCTTGGCCGCGAGGTCGGCGTACGTCGTGAACGCCAGGCCACGGCGCTGGGCCCAGTCCGAGACCGTGTCCAGCTCGATGCCGATCAGGCCGGTGAGGTACTTGCGGCCGTCACCGACGACCACGGCCTCCTTGACGTACGGCGAGGCCTTCAGGAGGTTCTCGATCTCCGAGGGCGAGACGTTCTTGCCGCCCGCGGTGATGATGATGTCCTTCATTCGGTCGGTGATCCGCAGGTGCGTGCCCCCGACCCACTCCCCCACGTCGCCGGTGTGCAGCCAGCCGTCGGCGTCGATGGTGCGGGCCGTCGCCTCCTCGTCGCGCCAGTAGCCCTTGAAGACCGCCGGGTGGCGCGTCAGCACCTCTCCCGTCCCGTCGTCGAGCCGGACCTCGGCGCCCTCCAACGGCTCACCGACCGTGCCCAGGCGCACCCGGCCTGGGCGGTTGGCGGTGGCGATCGCGGAGTTCTCGGTCATGCCGTAGACCTCGTGCATCGGCACGCCGACACCCATGAAGAAGCGCAGCACGTCGGGTGCGACCGGCGCCGCGCCACAGCTGGCGTAGCGGACCCGGCGCAGGCCGAGCCGCACCAGGAACGCGCGGTAGAAGAGAACCCAGCCGACCAGGTAGGTCAGCCTGCTGCCGAGGGTGTGGTTGCCGCCGGTGCGCTCGAGGAGCTCACCGGTCCTCTCGGCACGAGCCAGCCAGAAGCGTCCCCAGGCCCGCTTGACCGGCGTCGCGGAGTCGATCTTGATCCGCGCCGTGGCCAGCTGCTTCTCCCAGATGCGGGGCACCGCGAAGAACAGCGTCGGCTGCACCTCGGTGAGGTTGGCCGCCACGGTGTCGATGGACTCGGCGAAGTTGACCTGCGTGCCGGCGCCGGCGTTGTACCAGGTGGTGAAGAAGCGCTCGGCCACGTGGCACAGCGGCAGGTAGCTCAGCGTCAGGTCGTCCGGGCCGGCCGGTGGGTCGACGAACGAGGCCTCCTCCACCACCGTCTTCAGGCCGAAGGCGATGTTGGCGTGGGTCAGCATCGCGCCCTTGGGCGGGCCGGTCGTCCCGGAGGTGTAGACGAGGGTCAGCACGTCGTCGGGCTGCGCCGCCGCCATCCGTGCCTCCACCGCACCCGGGTGCGCGGCGCGGTGCTCGCGACCGAGCTGCTGAAGGGCGGGCCAGCCGAGCAGCCGGTCGTCGTCGTACCTGCCCTCGATGCCGCGGCGCTCGACGGTGATGATGCGCCGCAGGTCGGGGCACTGGTCGATGACCTCGAGCACCTTGTCGAGCTGCTCCTGGTCCTCGGCGAGGTGGATGCACGACCCCGAGTGCGAGAGGAGGTAGGCGACCTCGGCGGCGGGGTTGGTCGGGTAGAGACCGACCGTGATCGCGCCGACCGCGACGGTGGCGATGTCGAGCTCGAGCCACTCGGGGCGGTTCTCGCACTGGATGGAGACCCGGTCGCCCGACTCCACGCCGAGCGCGAGCAGCGCGTGGGCGGTGGTGAGCACGGTGTCCCAGTACTCCGCCCAGCTGATCTCCTTCCACACACCGAGGTCCTTGTGCCGCATGGCGACCGCGGTCGGGTCGCTGGCCGCACGGTCGCGGACCCGGGTCGCGACGGTGGTGGTGCCCACGGTGGGCGCGGTGGTGGTGCCTGCGCCGCTCATGCGTCCGCCCCCAGGTAGGCGCGGATGACCTCGGGGTCGCGCTGGACCTGCTCCGGCGTGCCGGTGGCGACCGGGCTGCCGAAGTCGACGACGAGCACGCGGTCGGCGAGGTCCATCACCAGGCCCATGTCGTGCTCGACCATGATCATCGGCACCTTCAGCTCCGAGCGGATGTCGACGATGAACCGGGCCATGTCCTCGGTCTCCTCCTGGTTCATGCCCGCCACCGGCTCGTCGAGCAGCAGCAGACGGGGGTCCATCGCCAGCGCCCGACCGAGCTCCACGCGCTTCTGCACGCCGTAGGGCAGCAGGCCGACGGGCAGAGTGCGCCATGCCGTGAGCTCGAGGAAGTCCACGATCTCCTCCACCCGGGCCCGGTGCGCGAGCTCCTCACGGCGCGCCTTGCCGACCCACGCCAGGGCGGCGAGCGGGCCGTAGCCGATGTGCTGGTGCCGCCCGAGCATCAGGTTGTCGAGGACGGTGAGGTTGGCGAACAGCTCGATGTTCTGGAAGGTCCGGGCCATGCCGAGCCGCGCGATCGCCGGCGGACGCATGCCCACCAGCTCGTGGCCGTGCAGCTTCACCGAGCCCTGCTGGGGCCGGTAGACGCCGGAGAGGATGTTGAAGACGCTGGTCTTCCCCGCGCCGTTGGGGCCGATGAGCGCGAACAGCTCGTCGGGGCGTACGTCGAAGGAGACCCCGTCCACGGCCGTGACCGACCCAAAGGTCAGCCGCACGTCGTCGACGACCAGGACCGGTTCCACCGTCTGCGCCTCCGTCTGCTCCACGGTCTGCGGGGCGCTCACGAGGCCCACCGCTTGCGTCGGCGGTAGTGCTTGACGTCGCGGAAGGATGTGCGCTCCTCGTCTCCCCCGATGCCGAGGTAGAACTCCCGGACGTCGTCGTCGGCGAGCAGCTCGGACGCGGGCCGGTCCATCACGACGCGACCGGTCTCCATGACGTAGCCGTGGTGGGCGATCGAGAGCGCCATGGTGGCGTTCTGCTCCACGAGCAGCACGCCGGTGCCTTGGCTGTTGATCTCCACGATGATGTCGCGGATCTGCCCGACCACCCGGGGCGCCAGCCCCAGGCTGGGCTCGTCGAGCAGCAGGTAGCGCGGGCCCGACATCAGGGCGCGACCGATGGCGAGCATCTGCTGCTCACCGCCGGAGAGGTAGCCGGCGGTCTGCTGCCGGCGCTCGACCAGTCGCGGGAAGAGGTCGAAGACGCGGGTCATGTTGTCGCCGGCGTCGCGGGGCGCGGCGTGGGCACCGACGCGGAGGTTCTCCTCGACGGTGAGCTCCTTGAAGATCCGCCGCCCCTCGAGCACGTGCTTGATGCCGCGCTTGGCCAGCTGCGCCGGGCGCAGGGAGTCCACGGACTCACCGTCCAGCGTGATACCACCCTTGCGGATCTCCCCGTGGTGCACGTCGAGCAGGCCCGACAGGGACCGCAGCAACGACGACTTCCCCGCACCGTTGGCGCCCAGCAGCGCCACGATGCGCCCGTCGGGCACCTCGATCGAGACCCCTCGCAGGGCTACGACGACGTCGTCGTAGACCACTTCGAGGTTGTTGACCGCCAGCACGGCACCGCCCCCTCCACCCACTGGCCACCTGTGTGACCGCCATCACCTTGGGGCGTCACCCTGCGGCACCTCGGGAGTGGCGTCAACCGGCCACGCGCACTACTGGGCAGTACGTTGGCGAACCGCCAAGATCGCGGCGCGCTGGCCGCACCGCCACGCCACTGGTCCAGACCACCTGGTGCCGCCGAGCGGAAGCGGGCGCGAAAACCGGTGGCGCCCCGTCGTGTCCTCCCGGGAGCATGAGCGACGGCGTCCGGCACGGGGCGCCGCCCCGAGCGTGAAGGAGCGTGACATGTCGACGACTGTCCTCGGCCTGCCTGCAGACCACCCCCTCCTCACCCACCGGAGCACCCGCAGTGACCACACCTCTTGGGACGTCGTCCCGTCACCCTGAGCAGCAGCACCCCCAGCAGTACGCCGGCATCGACCCGGCCTTCGTCTTCGACTTCCGCAGCAGCGACGAGGTCGATGAGACCACCCAGCGCTGGAGCACCTGGCTCAGCGTCGAGCCCCTCGCCCGGGGACCCGAGCCGCGGCCCGACTGGGTCGTGACCTCCCAGGCCGCCGTCGACACCGACCTCGGGGTCCTCAAGACCGGCAAGGAGGCCGACGCGTTCCTCCTCGAGCGCGCCGTCCCCGGCGCCGAGGACCGACCCGGGAACGCGGTCGTCATGGTGGCCAAGCGCTACCGCGGCGAGGAGCAGCGTTCCTTTCACCGCTCGGCGGCCTACACCGAGGGCCGCGCGGTCCGGAACACCCGCGACAACCGGGCGATGGCCAAGAAGTCCGCCTACGGCCGCAGCGTCGCCGCCGGGCAGTGGGCGTGGGCCGAGTTCGGGGCCCTGAGCCGGCTGTGGTCCCTCGGCCTGCCGGTCCCCTACCCCGTCCAGGTCGACGGCACCGAGGTCCTGATGGAGTGGATCACCGTCGACGGCGAGGACGGCCCCGAGACCGCCCCGCGGCTGGCGCAGGCCCGGCCCGACGCGGACCTGCTCGGGTCGTACTTCGAGCAGCTGCGCGAGGCGATGGCCACGATGGTGCAGGCCGGCCTCGTCCACGGCGACCTGTCGCCGTACAACACCCTGGCCGCGGACGAGCGGCTCGTGGTCATCGATCTGCCGCAGATGGTGGACCTGGTCGGCAACGTCAACGGGATGGACTTCCTGCTGCGCGACTGCCGCAACATGTGCACCTGGTTCCGCGCCCGCGGCCTGGAGGTCGACGAGCACGACCTGTACGCCGAGCTGCTGGCGCACGCGTTCTGACCTGGCCACGGCGCCGCACGTAGGGTCACCGGCGTGAGACGCACCCGTGGCCACACCGTCGACGTCACCACCCTCGCCGAGCTGGAGCGCCGGCTCGGCGAGGGGGTGCGCCAGCTCTCGGGGTGGCGGGTGCGCGGGGTCGACATGCGCGAGCGGCCAGGGCTGCTGCGGGGTCACGACGTCGAGGGCGCGACCTTCCTGGGCTGCGACTTCGCCGATGCGGAGGCCAGCGGCGCCGAGGCGGGCGGCGCGGTGGTGCTCCCCCGGCTCGTCGACACGACCGTGCCCGTGGACGTGCGACGGCGCTCGCTCTACACCGCCGAGGAGCTCTACGACGCGCCACGCTGGGTCGACTCCCTCGACGGTCGTGCCTACGCGTGGTCGCAGGACGCCCCCGCCTCCACGGCCGACGAGGCTGCGCTCGCCCGTACCCTGCACGACCACGCGATCGACCTGGCTCTCGACGCATGGCGCGCCGAGCGCCGGATCGTCGGCGTGATGGGCGGGCACGCGGCGCAGCGCGGCGACCGCACGTACGCCGACGCGGCCCGCCTCGGGCACCTGCTCGGCGCCGGGCTGACCGTGGCCACCGGCGGTGGGCCCGGGGCGATGGAGGCGGCCAACCTCGGGGCGCGGCTGGCCGCGCACCCGGCGGCCGTCGTGGAGGGGGCTCTCGCGGAGCTGTCGCGGGTGCCGTCGTACCGCCCCTCGGTGGATGCCTGGGCGGCCTCGGCGTTCGCCGTGTGCGACCGCTTCGACGAGCCGCGCGAGAGCCTGGCGATCCCGACCTGGCACTACGGCCACGAGCCGCCGGGCGTCTTCGCCACCGCGATCGCGAAGTACTTCCGCAACGCCACCCGCGAGGCCATCCTGCTGGAGGTGTGCGACGCGGGCATCGTCTTCCTGCCCGGGGCCGCCGGGACCGTGCAGGAGGTCTTCCAGGACGCCTGCGAGAACTACTACGCCGACGCGGGCGACGTGGCGCCGATGGTGCTGGTCGGTGTCGAGCACTGGACCCGCACGCTGCCGGCGTGGCCGCTGCTGAAGGCCCTGGCCGCCGAGCGCGCGATGGCGGACTCGGTGCACCTCGTCGACACCGTCGAGGAGGCGGCTGCGCTGCTGGGATGAGCCGAGCGGGCGTCGGTCAGCCCGCGAGCAGTCCCGCCCTGGCGGGGACGCCACAGGCCTCGCGGTAGTGCTCGACGAGCGCGTCGTTCACCGCCCGCCAGGAGCGGTCGGCCACGCTCAGACGCGCGGACCGCGACATCCGACGGCGCAGCAGTGCGTCGTCGACGAGTCGGCCGACGAAGCCGGACAGCTCGCGTGGGTCACCCGGGCTGTAGAGGAACCCGGCGACCTCGTCGGCGACGACGTCCACGGGTCCCCCGCTGCGCGGGGCCACGACCGGGACGCCGGAGGCCAGCGCCTCCTGCGCGGACTGGCAGAAGGTCTCGTGCCGGCCGGTGTGCACGAAGACGTCGAGCGAGGCGTAGACGGCACCGAGGTCGGCCCCGTGGAGCACGCCGGCGAAGTGCGCGTCCGGCAGCAACCGTCGTAGCTTGCCCTCCTCCGGGCCGCCTCCGACCAGGACCAGCCGGAACCGCGGGTCGGCGTGCAGGTGCACGAGGAGGTCGAGCTCCTTCTCCGCGGCCAATCGACCGACGTACCCGACGAGGAGTCGGCCGTCAGGAGCCAGCTGCTCGCGCAGCGCCTCGTCGCGACGACCCGGGTGGAAGCCCTCGAGGTCGACCCCGCGCGGCCACAGGTGGGTGTCGCCGATGCCGAGGTCGGCCAGCTGGCGCATGCTCGCGCTCGAGGGCGCCAGGGTCCGAGCGACGCGTCCGTGGATGCGGGTGGTCAGCCGGGCCATGGCGCGCGGGCCCCCGGCGATGCCGTAGCGCAGCGCGAAGCCGACGAGGTCGGTCTGGTAGACCGCGACGGTCGGGATGCCGAGCTCCTCGGCAACCAGCGCCGCCTGGTGGCCCAGCGTCGCCGGCGAGGCCAGGTGCACCACGTCGGGGCGGAAGCGCTGCATGACGAACCGCAGTCGGCGCCGCGTCTCCAGGCCGATGCGGAAGTCACGGTAGAACGGCAGGCTCGCGCCGCGCGCCACGGCCACCGGGAAACCGGCGTACGACGCCGGGCCGGTGGGCGCGACCAGCTCGGCCACGTGCCCCTCGGCCGCGAGGTGCTCCAGCACCCGGCGCACGGAGTTGGTGACCCCGTTGACCTGCGGGAGGAAGGACTCGGAGACCGCCAGCACCCGCAGCCGGTCGCTGCCGGTGGGCCGGGGGGCGGTCAGCGGCGCGGGGCGTTCGAGGATCGACCAGCTCATGCCCCCACCGTGGGGGACGCAGCGGAAGCGCCGGGAAGCGACAGGTGGGACCTCCGGGACGCTTCGGTGAACGTCGGTGGAACCGAGAGACCGGTCAGGCCAGCCGCAGCCGGCGCAGCCGCTCCTGTCCGTGCACCTCGAACCCGGCACGCCGCAGCACCGGGCCGGAGGTCTCCACGCGCCCCTTGACCAGGGCCATCGTGCAGCCGTGCGCCGCGCCCTCGGCCAGCCGCGTCGCGAGCAGCGCCCGGTAGACCCCGCGCCCGCGTGCCTCGAGGCGCACCGCGCCGCCCCAGAGACGGGCGGCCGGGCCGGCGACGCTCAGGCCGCCCACCCCGACGGCTCGCCCCTCGACCTCGGCGACCCAGCGGCCGCTGCCGGAGTCGAACTCCTCCTCGAGCTCGCGCACCGCCTCGGCCAGGCGCTCCGGCGGGGGGACCGAGCCGCCGAAGACCGCCGTGCTGACCTCCTCGAAGCGCTGCAGGGCGGGGACGTCGCGCACCTGGCGGACCGCCACGTCAGCGGGGACGGGCACCTCTGGCACGGCCGGCACCAGCGGTGCGGCGAAGACGTCGAGCGTCTCCTCCACCTCCGCCCCGCGGGCCTCGAGCCAGGGATCGAGGTCGGCCGGGGCGTCGAGCTTCACCCACACCGCGACCGAGTCGGCGTCCAGGCCGGCCGCGTGCTTGAGCACCTCGGGCATCACCTCGCGCGTCGGCCTGGTCGGCGTGAAGCGCAGCAGCTCCAGGGGACTGTAGAACCAGTCGGGGAAGCGGACGAGGAGGAACTCCTCGGTCTCCACGACCCGCGCGTCAGGGGGGTACCAGTTCCAGGCCGCGCTGGCGCCGGCCACCTCGTCGTGCGGGACCCGCACCGCGACCACCCGCCTACTCGGTGGCTGCGAGCTGTCCGCAGGCCCCGTCGATGTCGGAGCCGCGGGTGTCGCGGACCGTCGTCGGGATGCCCTTGGCCTCGAGCCGGCGGACGAACTCACGCTCGTCGGCGGGGTCGGAGGCGGTCCACTTGCTGCCCGGGGTCGGGTTGAGCGGGATCAGGTTGACGTGCACCCAGCCCCAGTCGCCGCGGGCGTTGAGGACGTCGGCGAGCAGGTCGGCGCGCCAGGCCTGGTCGTTGATGCCGCGCATCATGGCGTACTCGATGGAGACCCGGCGCTTGGTGGTCCGGGCGTACTCCCAGGCCGCGTCGACGGTCTCGGCGACCGAGAAGCGGGTGTTGATCGGGACCAGCTCGTTGCGCAGCTCGTCGTCGGGGGCGTGCAGGCTCAGCGCCAGCGTGACCGGGATGCCCTCGGTCGCCAGCTGCTTGATGCGCGGCACGAGGCCGACGGTGGAGACGGTGACGCCCCGGGCGGACATGCCGAGCCCGTCGGGGTTGGGGTCGGTGAGCCGGCGTACGGCGCCGATGACCGCCTTGTAGTTGGCCAGCGGCTCCCCCATGCCCATGAACACCACGTTGGAGACCCGGCCCGGGCCGCCCGGAACCTCGCCGCGGGCCAGCGAACGGGCGCCGGCCACGACCTGCTCGACGATCTCGGCGGTGCTCATGTTGCGCTGCAGGCCGCCCTGGCCGGTGGCGCAGAACGGGCAGGCCATGCCGCAGCCGGCCTGGCTGGAGACGCACATGGTGGCGCGGTCGGGGTAGCGCATGAGCACGGACTCGACCAGCGCTCCATCGAAGAGCTTCCACAGCACCTTGCGCGTGGTGCCCTTGTCGGCCTCCATCGTGCGCAGCGGCGTCATCAGCTCCGGCAGCAGCGCGCCGACGAGGTCGGCCCGCTGACCGGCCGGCAGGTCGGTCATCTGCTCGGGGTCGTCGACGAGGCGCGCGAAGTAGTGCGTGGAGAGCTGCTTGGCGCGGAAGCCGGGCAGGCCCTGCTCCTCCAGCAGCGCCTTGCGCTCGGCCGCGGTGAGGTCGGCCAGGTGCCGCGGCGGCTTCTTGCGGCCGCGCGGCTCCTCCATCACCAGGGGCAGCGTCTTGATGGGCTCAGCAGGCGTCTCCGACATAACGTCCCCATTCTCCCACCCGGGCGGTCGCCGGGCCGAACCCTCGCCCCGCGGCGTGACCCGTGCCTCAGCCCCGGCTGACCAGCAGCCAGAGCACCAGGGCCGCCACTCCCCCGACCACGAGGGCCGTGGAGACGATGCCGAGCAGCATGTAGCGGGCGAAGCGCCGCGTCACCGGCGGCACGAGCAGCGCGATCGGCACCGCGAGCGTGACCAGCACGAACGGGAAGAGGTCCTCGGCGGCCTCGTAGTCCATCAGGGCGGCCAGCACGGCGGCATAGGCGCCGGGCACCACCACGACGAAGACCAGGCCGGCGAAGAAGCCGGTCAGGGCGGCGAACACCGGGTGGCCGCGGTGCCACCAGCCGACCGGCCGTTCCTCGGAGGAGGTCGGTGCCGCGGTCTCGTCGGTCGTGGGGCCGGTCATGGAGGACAGCATGCCCCGATCCCCCGCCCGCCAGGCATCCCCGCGCCGGTCAGGGCTCCAGCGTCCAGAGGTCCGGGGTCGTGGAGCGCGCCCACCGCTCGAGGTCCGGCGGCTCGCCGGTCAGCGCGGCGACGACCAGCGTCCAGGCCGTCGCGTGCCCCACGAGCACGAGGTCCTGGCCGCGGTGGACGTCGAGGAGCCGGCGTACGGCGGGGACGACCCGCTCCCGGCACGCCTCCAGCGGCTCCCAGCCCGGCGCGACCGCACGGGCCGGCTGGTCGAACGCGGCCCGGACCCGCTCCTGGAAGTCCTCGAGCCACCCCGCCGCGCGCTCGTGCTCGCGCAGGTCGTCGAGCACCCCGATGTCGCCGTCGGTCAGCAGCTCGGCGGTGGCCAGCGCCTTCGGCTCGGGCGAGGAGCACCAGGCCGCCCCGGCAGGCAGCCGGTCGCGCAGCGCCCACACGTCGTCGTACGCCGCGGGGTCCAGCTCCCACGCGCTGGCCGGGCGCCCGGGGTCGCGCAGTGGCCGGCCGTGGCGGACCAGGTGCAGCGTCACGGTCGGCTCAGCGGTAGACGAGGTGGTGGAGCAGCAGCCAGATCGGGGCGATCGTGGCCAGGAGGGAGTCCAGGCGGTCCATCAGCCCGCCGTGCCCGGGGATGACCTGGCTCATGTCCTTGATGCCGAGGTCGCGCTTCATCACCGACTCGCACAGGTCGCCCAGGGTGGCCATGACCACCGCGATGAGGCCCAGGAAGATGCCGACCCACCAGTCCCCGTCGAGCAGCCACACGACCAGGAGGATGCCGGCGGCGACGGTGAAGACCATGGACCCGGCGAAGCCCTCCCAGGACTTCTTGGGCGAGATCACCGGCGCCATGGGGTGCTTGCCGAACAGCACACCGGCGACGTAGCCGCCGGTGTCGGAGGCGATGGTGACCCCGATGAACACGATGATCCCGCGCACCCCGTCGTCGTCGAGGCCGCCTCCGCCCAGGCCGCCCTCGGAGAGCAGCAGCGCCACGAAGGACCCCAGGAACGGGACGTAGACCAGGGTGAACAGCGAGGCGGAGGCGTTCTGGACGTAGCCCTCGATGCCGCGGCGCAGCAGCCACAGCATGGTGACCAGTCCGGTCACCGCGGTGGCGGTCACCAGGGCGTCGGACCCGAAGAGGTAGGCGACGACCACCATGACCACGCCGCCGACCATCAGCGGCTCCTCGGGCAGGTCGATGCCCTTGGCGGAGAACCCGCGCCCGAGCTCCCACACCGCCACGCACACGGCGATCGCCACGATCACCATGAAGGCGGCCTTGAGGAACAGCAGGGACGCCGCGATCGCGCCGAGGAGGACCGCCGCGGAGGCGATCGCGGCCTTGAGGTCGCGACCGGCCCGACCGTGGTCCTTGGGCGGGACGGGCTGGCTCGCGGGGGTGGGGCCCGTGGGGG
>NZ_LUPI01000027.1:0-7552 GCF_001627265.1 Nocardioides sp. REDSEA-S30_B4
TCGACGACCTGCTGGTCCGACCGCTGGTGGTCGCCGGGGTGCTCGCCGGGGTGTTCGCCGGCGAGCGGACGGGCGCGCACGGGGTCGAGCACCGCCACGATCTCCCGACCACGCCGGCGCCGCGGCAGCCGCAGCGTGCTGACGATGCGGGGAGCCTCGCCCACCGCCGGGCGGGTGAGCACGGTGTCGGGGTCGACGACCTCGCCGGCGCGGGTCGCGTGGTCCTCGCCCGGGGGGCGGGAGGGGAGCATCGCGGTCACGGTCGGTCTCCTGTCGGTGGGGTCGGCATACGGATCCGGTGCAGCCGTAGGAGGGTGGCGTGGGGTCCGCAGAGGTCCACGGATCCGCCATCGGTGGACCGTGCCCGTGAGACGGGTCTTGGAACGTCCGGGCCGCCGTGGCCCGGGTCACGGGCGTCAGACGTACCGTTCTGCGATGACCTCTCGGCCCCCGCGCGTCGCCGCGCTGCCGCTGCTGCCGCTCCTGGCGGTGCTGTCTTTGCTCGCGTCGGCCTGCTCGGACTCGGCCGACGACTCGACCACCACGCCGCCGATGCTCGCGGCCGCTGTCGCCGCGCACACCGATGCTCTCGTGAAGGCGGCGGCCGAGATCGGGGTCCGCGAGGAGCCCGAGATGCTGGGAACGGGCGACGTCGCCGTCGAGGTGGCGCTGGACCGCGAGGTCGGCGACAACGCCCACGTGCGGGTCGCGGTCACCCGCGGGACGCCGTTCGGGGCGTCCCCGGAGGAGCTCGCCGACCTGTGCGAGACCTTCGCGCCGTGCGAGGAGGTCGACGGGGCCACGCTGCTGCTCGAGAACGGCGCTCCCGAGTCCGACCCGGGTATCGCCTACGCGTGGATGGAACGCGACGGGGTGACGGTCTGGGCCCTGGGCTACGGGCCGTTCATCGAGCGCGACCCGGCGCAGCGCGACGAGGAGGTCGCCGCCCTGGCGGACACCCTGGTGAAGGTGGTGACGGATCCCGGCGTCGGGTTCACCAGCGCAGCGGCGTACTCCGAGGGGGCGGAGGAGATCTGCGACGGGCCGTGGTCGGACTGGTACGGCCAGGGCAACGGCTCACCCGAGCCCGAGGACAACACCGACTGGTGCTGAGCCGGCGCTGAGCCCCTGACCGACGACTCAGCCGACGATCTCCTCGACGGCGGTGACCAGGCGCGGGTCCTGAGGCTCGACGCCGGGGCTGAAGCGGGAGACCACGGTGCCGTCGGCGGCGAGGAGGAACTTCTCGAAGTTCCAGGTGACGTCGCCGGCCTCGCCCTGCTCGTTCGGGGTGCCGGTCAGCTCGGCGTACAACGGGTGCCGGCCCTCCCCGTTGACCTCGATCTTCTCGGTCATCGGGAACGTCACGCCGTAGGTCGCGGAGCAGAACTCCTGGATCTCCTCGGCGGTGCCGGGCTCCTGGCCCATGAACTGGTTGCACGGCAGACCGACGACGGTGAAGCCCCGCTCGGCGTAGGTCTCGTGGAGCTGCTCGAGGCCGGTGTACTGCGGGGTCAGCCCGCACTTCGACGCGACGTTGACCAGCAGCGCCGGGCGGCCGTCGGTGATCTCGCCGAGCGTGGTGGCGGTGCCGTCGAGGCGGGCGATCGGGAGGTCGAGGAGGCTCATGGGGCGAGCCTAGTCAGGTCGGCGGGTGGTTCCGGGCGTCTCCGGTCGGCGACCGGGTGGTGTGACGGCCCCGTTGGGCGGGCAGGGTCACTCGCCGGAGGTGGTCGTGGTGATCGACGTGCTGTGGGGCGCCGGCGGGATGGTGGCGCTGATGGGCATCGCCTGGCTGTGCTCGACCGATCGGCGCGCGGTCCGGCCGCGCACCGTGGTCGGGGCGCTGGCGCTGCAGGTGGGCTTCGGCGTCCTGGTGCTGTCGTGGTCGGTGGGCGGGCGCGCGCTGGAGGCGGCGTCCTCCGGCGTCCAGGCGGTCATCGACTCCTCGCGCGAGGGCATCGGCTTCCTGTTCGGCCCGGTGCTGCCGGCGGAGGACCAGGGCACCGTCGTGGCCTTCCAGGTGCTGCCGGTGATCGTCTTCTTCGCGTCGTTGACCGCGGTGCTCTACCACCTCGGCGTGCTGCAGCGGGTCGTCGAGGTCTTCGGCGGGGGGCTCGGACGGTTGCTGGGGACCGGCCGCGAGGAGTCGGTCAACGCCGCCGCCAACATCTTCGTCGGGCAGACCGAGGCGCCGCTGCTGATCCGCCCGTACGTCGCCGGGCTGACCCGCTCGCAGCTCTTCGCCGTCATGGTGGGCGGGCTGTCGACGGTCGCGGGGTCGGTGCTCGTGGGCTACTCGCTGCTCGGCGCGCGGCTGGACTACCTCATCGCGGCCAGCTTCATGGCGGCGCCCGGTGCGCTGCTGATGGCCAAGATCATGCTGCCCGAGCCGCTGGAGGCCGAGGCGGGGGACGAGTCGTCGACTGCCGGAGCGGCTGGCGTCGTACCGGAGCAGGAGGCGCCCGCTGAGGAGCCGGCCGAGGAGCCCGAGCGCGCCCGCAACGTCATCGACGCCGCCGCCAACGGCGCCGCCGACGGCCTCAAGCTGGCCGCGACGATCGGTGCGATGCTGCTGGCCTTCATCTCCCTCATCGCATTGGTCAACCTGATCGTCGGTGGCATCGGCGACTGGTTCGGCGCCGAGGACCTCAGCGTCCAGCAGCTGCTGGGCTACCTCTTCGCGCCGGTGATGTCGCTGATCGGCGTCCCGTGGGGCGAGGCCGTCGAGGCGGGCAGCTTCGTGGGGCAGAAGATCGTGCTCAACGAGTTCGTCGCGTTCGCGGAGTTCGGCCCCGTGGCCGGGGAGTTCTCCGACAAGACCGCCGCGATCGTCACCTTCGCCCTGACCGGCTTCGCCAACATCGGCTCGCTCGGCATCCTGCTCGGCGGGCTGGGCGGCATCGCCCCCGAGCGGCGTCCCGACATCGCCTCGCTCGGGCTGCGGGCCATCCTGGCCGCCACCCTGGCGAACCTGATGAGCGCCGCGATCGCAGGCATCCTGATCGGCTGACGCCGCCCGTCGGCGGTGGCCGGTCGAGCGTGGCTCGCGAGGGTGTCCTGCTGTCCGTGGTCGGGTCTAGCCTCGGCGCATGGGCGACCCCGCTGCCTTCACCTGGCTCCCGGCCAACGAGGCCACCGACGATCACGTCGAGGCGGTGCTCGGCGCGGGCGGCGCGGCGAAGTGCCGCTGCCAGGGCCTGAAGGTCGAGGGCTGGATCTGGCGCGACAGCACCCAGGAGGAGCGCGAGGCCGCGCTGGTCGCCCAGACCGCCTGCGGCACCGACGGGCCCACCTCCGGCCTGATCGGCTACGTCGACGGCGAGCCCGCCGGCTGGGTCGCGGTCGAGCCGCGGGAGAACTACCCGCGCATCTGGTCGCGCAAGCAGCCGTGGATGCGGATGGACCCCGAGCTGGAGGGTGTCTGGTCGGTGACCTGCTTCGTGGTCCGCAAGGGCTTCCGGCGCGAGGGCCTGACCTACGAGCTGGCCCGCGCCACCGTCGACCACGGCCGCCGGGTCGGCGCGCGGGTCCTGGAGGGCTACCCGATGGAGCCCGCCCCCGGGAAGACCGTCATCTGGGACGAGGCCTCGGTCGGCCTGCTCCAGGTGTTCCTCGAGGCCGGCTACGAGGTCCACGCCTCGCCCACGCTGCGTCGCCGCGTCGTCCGCTACGACCTGACCGCCGACTGAGGCACTGACCCCCGCCAGAGCACGACGTTCTGCAGGGAATCGGGGCCCTGGACCTGCAGGACGTCGTGATCGAGGTGGGAGCGACCGGGCGCCGGCAGTGTCGGTACGCCGGGCTACCGTCGTGGCGTCCAGTCGAGACCTGCGGGCGAGGGGGGGTGTGCGGTGGGGTTCGTCCCGGTGACCGGCACGGCCACCTTCCGTCCCGCGGTGCCGCCGCGCGACTCGGTGGTGGAGTTCGTCGACGACCGGCGCACCGTCGCGCTGCCGGTGCGGGCGGCGATCCCGGTGCTGACCAAGGCCCACGCCCGTGAGGACCTCGACCCGAGCGTGGCGCTGCTCAGCGGGGCGGCGCTGCTGGGGATGCGGCTGGTGGCCGCCGGCGCCTTCGAGCCCGCGCCCGAGGAGCCGGGGCGGCCGCCGTCGTGGCGGGTGGGTGAGCTCACCGAGGAGGACGAGGACCGCGTGCGGATGCTGGCCCGCTCGCGCGCGGCGGGTGCGCAGGACGCGGCGGACGCCGAGCAGGTGGTGCGGGCGGTGCTGGACGCGGTCGCCGACGCCGTACCCAGGGGCGCGCCGGTCGCCAGGTCGCGACCAGCGCCGCGCCGGCGACCCCTGCGGCAGTCGGGCGGGCCGGGCGGGGAGGCCGCCCCGGTCGACAGCGCCCCTGACGACGCCTTCCAGGAGCGGCTGCAGCGCCGCATCGCGAAGATCCGCCGTGGCAGCGACCTCCCGCACCTGGTGACGATCTCGCTGCGCGTCGAGGCCGACGAGGAGGAGCTGGTCGCGGGGTCGGTGCGCCTGGTGCTGCAGGTCCACGACGAGCGCGACCCCCTGCACATGGCCGACGCCTCCGCGCTGTGGCTCGACGACCCCGAGGACCACGGGTTCGGCGACCGGGCCCGCACCCACGCGACCATCGCCCTGCGTGCGGCGGCCGAGGCGTGGCCGGTGCTCGACCGGCTGCTGGCGCTGCGGGTGCCCGACCAGATCGGCCTGGAGGCCGAGGAGATCGCCAGCCTGCTCGAAGACGGCGTGGCGGCGCTGGCCGAGCGCGGGGTCGACGTGCTGTGGCCGCGCAGCCTGGGGCGCGACCTGACGACCTCCGCGGTGCTCGACACCAAGCCACGCCGAGGCGGCACCCGCGAGGCGCCGCTGCAGACCGGGCTGCTCACCCCCGACTCGGTCTTCGCCTTCCAGTGGCAGGTCGCCCTCGACGGCGACCCGCTCACCCCCGAGGAGATGGACACCCTCGCCGCCTCGGCCGCGCCGGTGGTCAAGCTCCGCGGTGCCTGGCGGGTGGTCGACCCGTCGATCACCCGCAAGGCCCGCAAGCGGCTGGTGCGCGACGTCAAGCCGGCCGAGGCGGTCGCCGCCGCCCTCAGCGGCGTCGCCACCCTGGGGGAGGACCAGCCCGCCGAGGTGGTCGTCGGCGCCTCCTTGCTGAAGGTCCGCGAGCAGCTGCGCACGGCCGCCACCCGCGAGCCCGTGGAGCCGCCCGCGGCGCTGCAGGCGACGCTGCGCGACTACCAGCGCCACGGCCTCACCTGGCTCGCCGAGCTCACCGGCCTCGGGCTGGGCGCCTGCCTGGCCGACGACATGGGGCTGGGCAAGACGCTCACCCTGATCTCGCTCCACCTGCACCGCGCCGAGCGGGCCCGTGCCGCCGGGCAGGCGCCCGCGCCGACGCTGGTGGTCTGCCCGACCAGCCTGCTCGGCAACTGGGAGGCCGAGATCCGCCGGTTCGCGCCCGGAGTCCCCGTACGCCGCTTCCACGGCGGCACCCGGTCGCTGGCCGGGCTCCCCGGTGTCGGTGGAGGCCCCGAGTCCACCGAGCCCACGCTGCTCGAGCCTGAGCCGACGCCCGACGGCGACCCCGGCTTCGTGCTCACCACCTACGGCACGATGCGCGTCGACACCACCACCAAGGACCGCCCCAGCGAGCTCGGCGAGGTGACCTGGGGGCTGGTCGTCGCCGATGAGGCCCAGCACGTCAAGAACTCCCGTTCCACCACCGCCCGCGGCCTGCGCTCCATCGCCTCCGGGGCACGCGTGGCCCTGACCGGCACCCCGGTCGAGAACGACCTCACCGAGCTCTGGTCGATCCTCGACTGGGCCATCCCCGGCCTGCTCGGCAGCCGCCAGGCCTTCCGCCGGGTGTGGGCCGCGCCGATCGAGGCGGGGACCGACCACCCGCTGACGCTGACCCGGGAGCAGGTCGTGCTCTACGAGGCGTTCGTCCGCGACACCATGGAGCGGATCGAGCGCGCCGACGAGCACACCCGCCGCGGCCTGGTGCTCTCGCTGCTCACCGGCTGCAAGCAGATCTGCAACCACCCGGCCCACTTCCTCAAGCAGGGCGGCGCCCGCGTTGCCGGCCGCTCGGAGAAGATCGACCTGCTCGACGAGCTGCTCGGCACCGTGCTCGCGGAGGACGGGGCCGCGCTGGTGTTCACCCAGTACGTCGAGATGGCCCGCCTCGTCGCCCGGCACCTCGCCAATGCGGGCATCCCGCACCAGCTGCTGCACGGCGGCACCCCCGTGCGCGAGCGCGAGGAGATGGTGCGGCGCTTCCAGTCCGACGACGCCGACCGGGTGCCGGTCTTCCTGCTCTCCCTGAAGGCCGGCGGCACGGGGCTCAACCTGACCCGCGCCGACCACGTCATCCACCTCGACCGCTGGTGGAACCCCGCGGTGGAGGACCAGGCCACCGACCGGGCCTACCGGATCGGGCAGACCAAGCCGGTCCAGGTGCACCGGATGGTCACCCGCGGCACCATCGAGGAGCGGGTCGGCCTGCTGCTGGAGCGCAAGCGCTCGCTCGCCGACGCCGTCCTCGGTCGCGGGGAGGCCGCGCTCACCGAGCTCAGCGACGACGAGCTGCGCGACCTCGTCAGCCTGCGCCCCGCATGAGCGGGCCGAGGGCCAGCACCACCCACCCCGCCTTCGCCGAGCGGCGCAGCACCGCCCGGCCGAGCGGATGGTGGGCGCGGGCCTGGCTCCGCGCCGTCGAGGAGGCGGCGTACGCCGAGGAGGAGCTCACCGCGTCGCGGCGGCTGGCCCGCTCGGGACGCATCGGCGGCATCCGGGTCGAGCCGGGGCGGCTCACCGCCGCCGTCGAGGACGCCGACGGGCTCTGGGCGACCGCGGTCGACGTGCCCGTGCTGCCGGACGGCGACGTGGACGCGTTCCTCGAGGCGGTGGGTGCGGTGAGCGGCCGGGTCTCCGCGCTGCTGGCCGGCGACCTGCCGCACGAGCTGGTCGAGCACGCCGAGGAGGCCGGCGTCGAGCTGCTCCCGTACGGCGGTGAGCTGGCCGGCACCTGCACCTGCTCGGCCTGGGTCGACCCGTGCGTGCACGCCCTGGCGCTGCTGCACCAGGTCGGCTGGCTGCTCGACGCCGACCCGTTCGTCCTGCTGCACGTGCGCGGGCTGCCGCGCGAGCAGCTGCTGGCCCGGTTGCACGCCGAGCGCGCGCCGGCGACGGAGGAGCAGGACGCCGACCCGGACCTGGACGCAGCCCACGACGCGGCCGCGCGGGCGGCGCGGTTCCTGGAGCGGCTGGAGTCCGGCGAGCCGGGCAACCTCGACCACCTGCTGTGAGTCGCCCGTAGCGTGGGGGGCATGAGCACGACCACCCTCCACCTCGAGCACCGCTTCGCCGACGCGCTGCCCGAGCTGGCGGTCGACTGGCAGGCCGAGACCGCGCCGGGGCCCACGCTGCTCGCGCTCGACGAGGAGCTGGCGGGCGACCTGGGGCTCGATCCGGCGTGGCTGCGCACCGAGGAGGGGCTGCGGCTGCTGACCGGCGAGCAGCCGCCGGCGGGCGCCCGCCCGGTGGCGCAGGGCTACGCCGGCCACCAG
>NZ_LUPI01000028.1:0-42693 GCF_001627265.1 Nocardioides sp. REDSEA-S30_B4
CGAACCGGCGCGTCCTTCCGGAAGGACGCGCCGGTTCGGCGTGGGTGACCGGGTGGGTCAGCCGCCGGCGACGGCGGGGATGACCGAGACCTTGGTGCCGGCCGGGGTGGGGGTGGCCAGCTCGTCGAGGAAGCGGACGTCCTCGTCCCCGACGTAGACGTTCACGAAGCGGCGCAGCGCGCCGTTGTCGTCGAGGATGCGCGCCTTGATCCCGGGGTAGGAGGCGTCCAGGTCGTCGATGACCTCCGCGAGGGTCGCGCCGGTGGCGCTGACCTCGGACTCACCCCCGGTGTAGGTGCGCAGGATGGTGGGGACGCGGACGGACACGCTCACTTCGGGACTCCTGGGAGGTGGGGGGTCAGACGAGGCCGGCGTCGGAGAACGCGGCGTACGTCGGCTTGATGGTCGCCGCGGGGCCGACCTCGTCGGCCACGGCGTCGAGGGTCTTCAGGCCCATGCCGGTGTTGATGACGACGGTCTCCAGCGAGGTGTCGAGCTGGCCGGTCTCGACGAGCTTCTTCAGCACGCCGACGGTGGTGCCGCCGGCGGTCTCGGTGAAGATGCCCTCGGTGCGGGCGAGGAGCAGGATGCCCTCACGGACCTCGTCGTCGGTGATGTCCTCGACCGCGCCGCCGGTCTCGCGGCAGATGTCGAGGACGTAGATGCCGTCGGCGGGGTTGCCGATGGCCAGCGACTTGGCGATGGTGTCGGGCTTGACCGGGCGGATGGCGTCGGTGCCGGACTTGTAGGCCGAGGAGACCGGCGAGCAGCCGGTGGCCTGGGCGCCGAAGATCTTGACCGGCTTGTCCTCGACGAGGCCGAGCTTCACCAGCTCCTGGAAGGCCTTGTGCACCTTGGTCAGCTGCGAGCCGGAGGCGACCGGGATGACCACCTGGTCGGGCAGCCGCCAGCCGAGCTGCTCGGCGATCTCGTAGCCCAGGGTCTTGGAGCCCTCGGCGTAGAAGGGGCGGACGTTGACGTTCACGAACGCCCAGCCGTCCTCCTCGCCCGCGATCTCCGAGGCGAGCTTGTTGACGTCGTCGTAGTTGCCGTCGACGGCGACGAGACGGTCGGTGTAGACCGCGGAGTTGACCTGCTTGGGCTTCTCGAGGTTGCTGGGGATGAAGACCACGGTCTTGATCCCGGCACGGGCACCGGCAGCGGCCACGGCGTTGGCGAGGTTGCCGGTCGAGGGGCAGGCGAAGACCTTGGCGTGCAGCTCGGTGGCGGCGCTCAGCGCACAGGCCACGACCCGGTCCTTGAAGGAGTTGGTGGGGTTGGTGGAGTCGTCCTTGACCCAGAGCTTCTCCAGGCCGAGCTCCCGACCGAGGTTGCGGGCCTCGAGCAGACGGGTGAAGCCGGGCTCGGTGTTGGGGCTCTGCTCGATGTCGGTCGGCACCGGCAGCAGCGCCTTGTAGCGCCAGATGTTGCGCGGGCCGGCCTCGATCTCCTCGCGGGTCACCGTCGGGAAGTCGTAGGCCACCTCGAGGGGGCCGAAGCACTCCGGACAGGCGTAGTGCGGGCCGAGCTCGACCTCGTGGCCGCACTCGCGACACGAGAGACAGCGCGCGTTGCCGAAGGCACCCTCGCGCAGGCCGGTCTGGTTCGTCGACTCCGCCGGGCTGGTCGCCTCGGTCGCGCTGGTGTCGGGCTGGGTGATGGTCGCAGCGCTCACTGAGTCCTCCTCCTCATCTTCCCCACCGCGTCTCTCGCGCCGGGCCGGAATTAGCACCGTTTCCACGAACGCACGACCAGCGGGTGCCGGCGCGGAGGCTCGTGGCGGTTGCCGGGACTTCGACGGGCCGTTCCCTCAGTCCCTCTCGATGAGCTGATCAGAACTGTACGGGCGGGTTCCGGCCGATCGCGAATCGGGGTCCGGAATGCGGACCGTCGTCTCGGGATGTGGGACATGTGGTGGGCCGCGAGCCTGCGAGGTCTGACTGATGTCGGTCAGGCCTTGCACGTCGCGGTCGAAGGTTCGACCGCCATCGCGAAGGTTGGACTGACATCAGTCAGACCTTCCCCGACGCAGGAGAGCCCCCTGCGCGCAGCACTCCGGCACCCGGGGAGTCAGGAGCGCAGGTCGCGGGCGTCCGCGGTCAGCTGGGCGAGCAGCTGCAGCACGCCGTCGGGGCCCTTGACCACGACGTCAGACATCGGGACCAGGGCGGACTGCTCGCGAGACGCCGAGCACACCCGCAGGGTGGGCAGCCCCGACTCCTGCAGCTCGCCCAGCGCCTCGAAGGCCTCCACGTCGCCGAGGTCGTCGCCGGCGAAGAGGAAGCCACCGGCGTCGAGCTCGTCGGCCAGGGTCCGCACTGCGACGCCCTTGTGCATGCCGGAGGAGCGGATCTCCACGACGTGCCGCCCGGGCTCCACGATCAGGTCGTGCCGCCCGGCGAGCTCGCGCAGCGCCGGGAGCAGCGCCTCGAAGGCACGCTCGGGGTCGGGAAGGCGTCGCGTGTGCACGGCGACGGCGAGCCCCTTGTCCTCGATGAAGGCCTCACCGGCGTCATGGCTGCGCAGCAGCCGGGGCAGCTCACGCTCGAAGGTCGCCAGCCCCCTGGGCGGGCGCGGGGAGACGATACGACGCCGCGAGGAGGACCAGCGCTCGTTGCCGTACTGCCCGAAGAGGTAGAGCTCGCTGCCCGCCTCCCCCACAGCGGCGCCGACCTCCTCCAGCCCGCCGAGGTCGAGCGCCTGCCGCGCCGGTCGACCGGTGATCACGGCGACGGCACGCACCTCGGCGGCCAGCGCGACCAGCACGTCGCGGGCGTCGGGGTGGATGTGCGCCTGCTCCGGGTCGTCGACGATCGGCGACAGCGTGCCGTCGAAGTCGAGCCCGACGACGCTGCTCGCGGCGGCGCGCACGAACGCTTCATAGCGCTGCTCACCCTGCCCGGAGGTGAAGTCCATGCCCCCTAGTCCACCATGGGGGCGCTCCACCCGGCGGTGGATGTGAGCCGAAACCCACGTGAACGGGTACGCCGCCGGCGACCCGCCCGGAGTCGGGGTCGGCGGTCGGGCGTCAGCCCAGCTCGCCAGTGAGGATCAGCGTCAGCCGGTCCATCCGCATCGGCTCGACGGCCGGCGCGGTGCGCTCGATGCCCAGGTCGAGGGCCAGCAGCTTCGCCGCCCGCTCGAGCTTCTTGGGGTAGTAGACCGTGGAGGTGGGGATGGTGCCGTACCAGTTGTCGGCGCCGACGACCTGCCACCCGACATTGCCGGCCTTCTGGGCGACGCGTCCGGCCAGGCCGGTGACGGCGGAGTTGTTGTAGACCTCGACGTAGACCTTGCCGCGCTCCACCGCCGGCTCCGGCGCCTTGGTGGGCTTCGGCTCCTTGGTCGGCTCGGCGGTGGCGCTCGGCTCGGCCGACTCGCGCGCGGCCGGGGTGATCTCGCGCTCGGTGGGCTCCCCGCCGCGGGTGGCGACGAAGGCGATCGCGGCCATGGCGACCGCGATGACCGAGAGCATCACCAGCGGCGAGGGCAGGACCACCCCGCGCTGGTCGCGCACGCGCACCTCAGACCTCGAAGCCGAGACGGCGCGCGGAGCGCTGGCGCTGACGGGCGGCGCGCAGCCGGCGCAGGCGACGCACCAGCAGCGGGTCGGCCTCGAGCGCCTCGGGACGGTCGATGAGCGCGTTGAGGACCTGGTAGTAGCGCGTGGAGCTCATGTCGAACTTCTCGCGGACCGCGGTCTCTTTGGCGCCGGCGTACTTCCACCACTGACGCTCGAACTCCAGGATGTCCCGGTCCCGCTCCGACAGCGCGTCGGCGCCGGTCGGCGTCTCGAGGCTGGCGTGGGCCTGTGGCTCCATGGCGATCTCTCCGCACGTGTGGTCTGGTGGTCCGGGCCCACTGTAGTGCACGGAACTACACGGATGTCATTAGCCCGTCGGCCGCGTCGCTGGCAAGTCCGCGCGGGTGGGGCCCGGCGCCCGGGGCGGTTCGTAGGGTGGGCCGGTGACCTCCTCGGACCCCGCCCACGAGCCCAGCACCGACGAGCCCGGCACCGGCGATCCCACCCCCGCCGGAGAGCCCGTCCGCTGGGGCTTCCTGGCCACCGGCAAGATCGCACGCTCCGTGGCCGCCGACCTCGCCCTGGTCCCGTCCGCGCGCCTGGTCGCCGTCGGCGCGCGCCGCCTGGAGTCGGCCGAGGCCTTCGTGGCCGAGCACGCGCCCGGTGCCCGCGCCCACGCGTCGTACGCCGACCTGGTCGCCGACCCCGACGTCGAGGTCGTCTACGTCGCCTCCCCCCACGCCCTGCACCTCGAGCACGCCCGGATGGCGATCGAGGCCGGCAAGCACGTGATGTGCGAGAAGCCGCTGACCCTCAACGCCCGCGACGCGGAGGAGATGGTGCGGCTGGCCCGCGAGCACGACGTCTTCCTCATGGAGGCGATGTGGAGCGCGTGCCACCCGGTGGTCCGCGAGCTGCGCGAGCGCCTGCACGCCGGCGACTTCGGCACCCCGCGCCAGCTGCGTGCCGAGCTCGGCTTCGTGGTCTCCGCCGGCCCCGACGACCGCCTCCTCGACCCCGCGCTGGGCGCCAGCGCCCTGCTGGACATGGGGATCTACCCCCTCACCTTCGCCCACCTCATGCTCGGCGCACCCGAGCAGCTGACCGCGACCGCCTCCCTGTCCGAGAGCGGCATCGACCTCGACGTCGCGCTCACCGGCCGCTACCCCGGCGGCGCCCTGGCCACCATGAGCGCCTCGATGACCAGCTGGTCGGACCGCTCGGCCGCGATCGCCACCGACACCGGCCGCGTCGAGCTGCACGGACAGTTCCACCACCCCGACAAGGCGGTCTTCCACCCCTTCGACCCCGGCTCGACCAACGACGTCAGCGGGCAGGCCGAGCCGGTCGAGGTCCTCGGCCGCGAGCCCGTCCTCGGCCGCGGCTACGCCCACGAGATCGCCGAGGTCGACCGTTGCGTGCGCGCCGGCCTGCGCGAGAGCTCCCTGGTCCCCCACGACCAGACGCTCGCGATCATGCGCCAGCTCGACGACGTACGCCGCCAGCTCGGCGTCACCTACCCCGCCGACGACTGAGGGCCGGACGACGGGGCCGGACGACGGGGCCCGACGACGGGGCCCGACGACGGGGCCCGACGACGGGGCCGGACGACGGGGCCGGACGACGGGGCCGGACGACGGGGCCGGACGACGGGGCCCGACGACGGGGATGACCATCGGCGGAGGGTGGATGGGCCTGGCCCCCCTGCAGCGACGAAGGAGCGGAAGGGGTGGTTCCCCTCCGCCGATGGTCATCCCCGGCGGGAGGCCCCGGCGGGAGGCCCCGACGGGAGGCCCCGGCGGGAGGCCCCGACGGGAGGCCCGGGCGGGAGGCCCGACACCGGGAGCCGCTCAGGGAGCGACCTCACCCCGATGAGGGGCTGGCGCCGATCACTAGGGTGGGTGGCGTGTCCTACGACCTCGTGATCGTTGCCAACCGCCTGCCGGTGGACCGGGTCGAGCTGGCCGACGGCACCAAGGGCTGGCGGACCTCCCCCGGCGGGCTCGTGACCGCCATCGAGCCGGTGATGCGCGCCAACCACGGCGTGTGGATCGGCTGGCCCGGCGGCACCGACCCCGAGCTCGAGCCCTTCGAGAGCGACGGCATGGAGCTGGCGCCGATGTCGATGTCGGCCCAGGACATCGAGGAGTTCTACGAGGGCTTCTCCAACGGCACCCTGTGGCCGCTCTACCACGACCTGGTCGCCAAGCCGGAGTTCCACCGCGAGTGGTGGGACTCCTACGTCCGGGTCAACGAGCGGTTCGCCGAGAAGGCCGCGTCGCTGGCCGCCGAGGGCGCGACCGTGTGGGTGCACGACTACCAGCTGCAGCTGGTGCCGCAGATGCTGCGGACGCTGCGCCCGGACCTGCGCATCGGCTTCTACCTGCACATCCCCTTCCCCCCTGCCGAGCTGTTCCAGCAGCTGCCCTGGCGCCGCCAGATCCTCGAGGGTCTGCTGGGCGCCGACCTGGTCGGCTTCCAGCTGCCCGGCGCCGCGCAGAACTTCGTGCGTCTGGTCCGCCAGCGGGTGGGCCACAAGACCCACCGCGACCTCGTCTACCTCCCCGACGGGCGCACCGTGCGCGCCGCCCCGTTCCCGATCTCGATCGACGCCGCGGGCTTCGAGGAGATGGCGCGCTCGGACGCGGTGCGCTTCCGCTCGGCGGAGATCCGCGAGGCCCTGGGCCGACCGCGCAAGGTGTTCCTGGGGGTCGACCGGCTCGACTACACCAAGGGCATCTACGCGCGGCTGCGCGCCTTCGCCGAGCTGATGGGCGAGGGCCACATCGACGTCGAGGACGCGGTGTTCATCCAGGTCGCAGTGCCCAGTCGCGAGCAGGTCGAGCAGTACCGCATCCTGCGCGACGAGATCGAGCGCCTGATCGGACGCATCAACGGCGACCACGGCCGCATCGGCCGCCCCGCGGTCCACTACCTCCACTCCTCCTACCCCCGCGAGGAGATGGCGGCGATGTACCGCGCCGCCGACGTCATGGTCGTCACCCCCTACCGCGACGGCATGAACCTCGTCGCGAAGGAGTACGTCGCCTGCCGCTACGAGGACGACGGCGCCCTGGTGCTCTCGGAGTTCGCCGGGGCGGCCGACGAGCTGCGCCAGGCGTGGCTGGTCAACCCCTACGACATCAACGGCATGAAGTCCGCCCTCCTCGAGGCCTACCAGGCCGACGACAAGGAGGTCACGCGACGGATGAAGGCGATGCGCAAGCAGGTCACTCAGCACGACGTGAAGGCGTGGGCGGCCTCGTTCATGACCGAGCTGTCCGACGTGGGCGGCGGGCACGCCAAGGACGTCCGGGCCCCGGGCGGGGAGTGAGGCCCGACCGGCGTACGCCGGCGCGGCGACCGCCCGCGCGGCGCCGGTGAGCCGGCCCACGCGTAACCCCCGGGCCCAGGGGTAGTTTTCACCGGTGGAGGTGGAAGCGGTGGATCGGATCCCCAAGCCTGACCAGGTGGTCGCGGCGGCGAGCAACGTGGCGCAGAAGGTGCTCTACGGAGGACTCGCGGACCTGCGACCGATGCCGCGGACCCTCATCGACGAGGGCGAGCTGCGCGAGGTCTACCACTACCGGCCCGCCGCCTCGGCCCAGGTGGAGGGCGACCCCGTCCTCCTCGTGACGCCGCTGGCGGCCCCCTCGATCTGCTACGACCTGCGTCGCGGCTGCTCGGTGGTCGAGCACCTGGTGACGAGCGGGCGACCGACGTACCTCGTGGAGTACGGCGAGGTGTCGTTCAAGAACCGCAACCTCGGCATGGAGCACTGGATCGAGGAGGTCGTCCCGACCGCGATCCGCGAGGTCTCCGCGCACGCCGGCGGCCGTCCGGTGCACGTCGTCGGCTGGAGCCTCGGCGGCATCTTCAGCCTGCTGGCCACCGCCGACGGCACGGACCTGCCGATCGCCTCGCTCACGGTCGTGGGCTCGCCGTTCGACGTCTCCCTGGTGCCCCTGGTGGCGCCGCTGCGTCCGCTGCTCAACATGGGGCTGACCCTGGGTGGCGGCCGCGGCGCGATCACGCGCGGCTACCAGATGCTGGGTGGGGCGCCGAAGCCGCTGGTGAAGTGGGCCTTCCAGCTCTCGTCGTTCCAGAAGCTGGTGACCAAGCCGATCGCCCTGGCCACCCACCTCGACGACGCCGACTTCCTCGCCCAGGTCGAGGCGGTCGACCGGTTCACCGCCAACATGATCGCCTACCCCGGCCGCACCTTCGGGCAGCTCTACCACCGGTTCGTGAAGGCCAACGCGCTCAAGGGCGGCACCTTCGAGCTCGAGGACCGCACCATCGACATCGGCGCGATCGACGTGCCGGTGCTGGTCTTCGCCGGCTCCACCGACGGGATCGCCCCGGTGCAGGCCGTCCGGGCCGTCACCCCGCTGCTCAAGGGGTCGCCCGAGGTGCGCTTCGAGATCGTGCCCGGCGGCCACCTCGGCATGCTGACCGGCCGGGCCGCCCGCGGCACGACCTGGGCGGTGCTCGACGAGTGGCTCGACCAGTGGTCGACCGACGCGGAGCCCGCGCAGGCCCCGGCGAAGAAGGCGGCTGCCAAGAAGGCTCCGGCCAAGAAGCCGGCTGCAAAGAAGACGCCTGCCGAGAAGACGCCTGCGAAGAAGGCTCCGGCGAAGAAGGCTCCGGCGAAGAAGGCTCCGGCGAAGAAGCCTGCCAAGAAGTCGGCGAGCAAGGAGACGATCGGCTCCAACCCGAGCCGTCGCTACTCCTCGCAGGGCTCGCGCAGCCTGGCCCGCTGACACCCCGGTCGGGGCCCGCCCGGCCCCCCGGTCCAGACGACCGCGAGGCGTCGTGCCCTGGCCCGATCGGGCCATGTCGGCGAGCCCTCTCACCCGGCGCCGGGCACGCCCGGCGGACCTAGGGTCGGTGCTCCGGGGAGGCCGCCAGGTCCGCCCCCGCGAGGAGCACCCTGGAGGGCCGCATGACCACGCCGTTGCTCGGACCAGCGTCCGGGACCACGACGCCGCACGGGGCCCCGTCCGGCCCCACGCACGCCGGAGGGCCGCGGGTGCTGGCCCACGGTCGCGACTCCGGGCTCCCGGACGTCGACGCGCTCGCCGCCGAGACCCTGGCGGCGTACGCCGCCAGCGACGCGTGCTGCCCCGACGGTTTCCCTGAGCTGCCCCGCGCCGAGGCGAGCCTGGTCGGGTTCGGGCTCGACCTCGTCGACGCCCCCGGGGACGCGGTCGGCACGGTGACTGGGGCGCATCGTCCCCCCGTGGACCTTTGCCGTCGCCGGGGTCACCAGCATCTCGATGGAGCTGCACGCGCACGCCCACGCGCCCCGAGGCGCTGCGCTGCTGCTGCACCGTGACGCGTCCGGCCGGCAGCCTGGCGCGACCGGTGCCACCGGCGCCGCCGACCTCGCCGGTCGCCCGCTGGTCAGCCCGACGATCGGTCTCAGCCGCCCGGGGGCGCCCATCGCGGCGGCCGCCCGGGTGGTCTCCGGCATCGGCCACGACGGCTACCTCCGCCTCGCCGCGCAGACGTTCGGGGCCGTGGAGGCGATGGTCGCCGGCGTACGCGCCCTCCCGGGGCTGTCTCTGGCCTGCGAGCCGGACGCCTCGCTCGTGCTGCTGCGAGCCGACGGGGACGCGGACGTGTTCACGGTGGCCGCGGAGCTCCGCTCCCGGGGCTGGTACGCCGACTGCCAGCCCTCGTGGGGCGATCTGCCCGCCCTGCTGCGACTCGGCGTCGGCGCCGGCACGCGGGCCCACGTCGAGGAGCTGCTCGACGCGCTGCGCGAGTCGGCCGCCGCGGCCGAGGTGACGGGCCCGGCGCGACTGCCCGGCCGGGTGACCGACCACCTGCTGCGGCTCAGCCCCGAGCACCTGACGGGCCAGGACGTGCGGACCCTGCTGGAGACGCTCGGCATCGACCCGCTGGGCGACCCGGTCCCGCTGCTGGACGCCCTGGTCGACGCCGCACCGACCCGGCTGCGGCCCGCGATCGTCGGCCGGCTGGCCGACCTGCGCAGCGCTCCGACGCGGGGCTGACCGGGGCTGATCCCGGCTCAGCGCGTGGGTGTGACCGCCATGAACGCTTCGACGGCCGCGAGGTCGTAGGCACCGGCGTCGGTGCCGAGCCCGCCGGCGACCTGGGCGGCGGTGGCGCAGCCGAGGGCGGCGGAGTCGGCCAGCGAGCGACCCTGCGCGCGACCGAGGACGAACCCGGCGGAGAAGGCGTCCCCGCAGCCGGTGGTGTCGACGACGTCGACGGCGTAGGCCGGCACCTCGATCACCTCGTCGCGGGTGACGACCAGCGCACCTCGGGCGCCCTGGGTGACGGCGACGCAGCCGGCCCCGGCCTCCACGAGCGCCCGCGCCCCGGAGGCGAGGTCGGCGGCCCCGGTGAAGCCGAGCACCTGCTCGTCGTTGGGCAGCAGGTAGTCGGTGTGCGGGAGCGCGTCGGCGATCCACGCCAGCATGTCGGGGTCGCCGGGGGCCAGCACGTCGAGGGAGGTCGTGGCGCCGGCCGAGCGGGCGGCGGCCAGCAGCTCGCCCGCGGCCGGGCCGCCGAGGAACTCCGGGCCCCCGAGGTGGACGTGGTCGGCGAGGTGCGCGGCGGCGTCGAGGTCCTCGAGGGTGAAGGCCCCGTTGGCGCCGATGCAGTGCCAGGCCGGGCGCTCCCCCGAGGGCCGCACGGGGATGACCGAGGACGAGGTCTGGTGCTCGGCCTTGCGCACGAGCCCGGCGACGTCGACGCCCTCCTCGGCCAGCAGCGCGAGCAGGGTCACGGCGGTCATGTCGTCGCCGACCGCACCGAAGGAGGAGACCTCGGCGCCGAGTCGGGCCAGCACCAGTCCGGTGCCGCCCGCGGTGCCGGCCGCCGACATCCGGATGGTCTCGACGAGCTGGCCGTCGGAGCCCGACGGGATCGACTCGACCCCGATGACGTGGGTGTCGAGGACGTGCACGCCGACGACGCTGATCCGGGTGCTGATCCGGGCGCTGATCCGGGCGCTGGTCCGGGTGGGGCTCATGCCTGACCTCTCATGGTGCTCATCCTGGGTTGCCGTAGTTGCGGGCGAGGGCCGCGAGCACGACCTCGTGCTGCTGCTCCTCGGTGAGGGTGCGGACCGGGCCCAGGGCGCTGGCCCGGTGGTGCAGGGCGCACAGCCACTCCAGCAGCAGCGCCCGCTCAAGGGCCTGGTCGAGGCTGCTGCCGTGCGCGACCGCGCCGTGGTTGGCCATCAGCGCCACGCTGCGGCCCTCCAGCGCCGCCCGGACGCCGTCGGCCAGCTCGGGGGTCCCGAAGGTGGAGTACGGCGCCACGCGGATCGGGCCGCCGAGCAGCAGCTGCTGGTAGTGGGCGACCGGCAGCTCGTCGAGGACGCAGGCGACCGCGGTCGACCAGGGCGCGTGGACGTGCACGACCGCGGCGCAGCCGCTGTCGGCGTACACGCCGAGGTGGAGGGGGAGCTCGGAGGTCGGCGCTGCGGCGGCCGGATCGCGGGGTGCGCCGTCGAGCCCGACGGCGACGACGTCGTCGGCGGTGCAGCGCGCCAGGTCCACCCCGGAGGCGGTGACGAGGACGTCGTCGCCGTCGCGG
Source organism: Nocardioides sp. REDSEA-S30_B4 (assembly GCF_001627265.1). NCBI lineage: Bacteria > Bacillati > Actinomycetota > Actinomycetes > Propionibacteriales > Nocardioidaceae > Nocardioides > Nocardioides sp. REDSEA-S30_B4. Next base: position 11,099 of record NZ_LUPI01000028.1, read on the forward strand.
ACCGACAGGTTGCCTCCGGTGCCGACGACCAGGCCCTCGTCGGCGACGCGTCGCGCGGCGGCGGCGAGCTCCTCGCGCAGGCTGGGACGGTCGCTCACGCCGGCACGCCTGCCAGGCCGGCGTCGGTGGCGTAGCGCTCGAGGTAGGCGGTCATCATCGTGATGCCCTCCTCGACCAGGGCGACGTCGCCGTCGGGGGTGTTCTCGTAGGCCAGCTGGAAGACGCGGTCGCCGACCTCGACGGCGAGCGTGGCCGCGTCGAGCGTGAGGTCCTCGCGGCACAGGCCGCGCTCGAGGGCGAAGCTGCGCAACGCGTCGGCGACCCGCGCGTTGTGGGCCCGGCCGAAGCGGGCCACGGCCACGTTGGTGCGCCCGCGGAGGTAGATCTCGACGAAGGCGGGTCGGCGGCGGTAGACGGTGACGAAGGCCTGCATGGCCACGCGCACCACGCTCCCGACGCTGAGCACCTCCAGCGCGGCGAGGTCCTCGGCGACCTGGGCGTCCATCTCCTCCATGTCGCGCCCGGCGAGCGCGAGGAGGACGGCCTCCTTGTCCCCGAAGTACTGGTAGAGCGAGGCCACCGGCACCTGCGCCTCCGAGGCGATGGCCCTCGTGGTGAGCGACTCGACCCCGTCGGCGAGGACCAGCCGCTCGGCGGCGTCGAGGATGGCCTCCACGCGCTTGCGGCTGCGCTGCTGGCTCGGCACGCGGCGCACGGCACCCGTGACCGGGTCGGGGGCGGTCTCGTTGGACGCCTCGGAGGGACGCGCGGTCGGCACAGCGATCTGCGTCTCAGCTCGTTCCACCGGCATGTGTCGGAGTGTAGGGTACCGATCCTGAAACTGACACATGTTCATGTTTCCACGATCGGAGCGCCATGACCCAGGCCCAGCACTCCCCCACACCCTCGCACGGCTCCTTGCACGCTGCCCGGCACCCTGCACTGTCGCGTCGTCACCTGCTCACCACCGGCGCCGCCGGCACCGCCGCCGCGACCGGGGGGCTGCTGCTCTCCGCGGGCGCGGCCGACGCCCGCTCGGGCGGCGGGGGCGGAGGCCGTCAGGGACGCCTGCCGCGGAAGGTCGACGTCGTGGTCGTCGGCGCCGGCATCTCCGGCCTCGTCGCCACCCGGGAGCTGCTCGAGCAGGGCCTGGACGTCCTGTGCGTCGAGGCTCGCGACCGGGTCGGCGGGCGGGTGCTCAACCACAGGCTGCGCTCCGGCGGGGTGATCGAGGCCGGCGGCGCGTTCGTCGGCCCCACCCAGGACCACATCCTCGCGCTCGCGAAGGAGCTGAAGGTCCGCACGTTCCTGGAGTACAACGAGGGCAACAGCGTCTACATCTCCTCGCTGACCGGCCGTCAGGAGTACTCCGGCACCGTCCCGCCGGACCCCACCATCCTCCCCGACGCCGCGATCCTGCTGACCCGGCTGGACTCGATGGCCGCCGAGATCGACGTCAGCGCCCCGTGGTCGCACCCCAGCGCCCTGGAGTGGGACGCCATGAGCCTGGGCGAGTTCATCCGCCGCAACGCGCTCAACTCCAGCGGCGTCGGCAACCTCATCAAGTCCTGGACCCAGCCCGGCTTCGGCGCCGACCCCGACGAGCTCTCGCTGCTGTTCGTGCTGTGGTACATCGCCTGCTCGGGCAACGAGACCAACGTCGGCACCTTCTCCCGCAACTCCGACACCGCCGGCGGCGCCCAGGAGAGCCGGCTCATCGGGGGCTCCCAGCTCATCCCGCTGCGCCTGGCCCGCAAGCTCGGCGACGCGGTGGCGCTCGACGCCGCCGTGCAGCGCATCGAGCAGAAGGACGGGCGGGTGCTCGTGCGCACCAAGCGCGGCACGGTCCGCGCCAAGCGCGTCGTCGTCGCCTGCCCGCCGCCGATGGTCCTCGACATCGACTGGTTCCCCCGCCTGCCCATGCGCCGCACCCAGCTGCTGCGCCACATGGACATGGGTCAGCTGATGAAGTGCGACGCCGTCTACGAGACGCCGTTCTGGCGCGAGGACGGGCTCAACGGGTTCGGCATCAACGACGCCGGCGCCGCCCGCGCGGTCTTCGACAACTCCCCCGCCTCCGGCGACCCGGGCGTGCTGCTGGCCTTCGTCGGCGGCTCGACCTGGCGCAGGTACGGCCCGCTCTCCCGCAAGGAACGGCGCAAGGCCGTCCTCGAGGGCTTCGCGGCGATGTTCGGCGAGAAGGCGCTCAAGCCGATCGAGTACACCGAGCAGGACTGGACCAAGGAGCGGTGGACCGAGGGCGGCCCCACCGCCTTCCACGCACCCGGCACCCTGACCGACTTCGGCCCGGCGATCCGCCAGGTGTTCGGTCGCGTGCACTGGGCGGGCACGGAGACCTCGACGTACTGGTCGGGCTACATGGACGGCGCCGTCCGCGCCGGCCAGCGCGCCGCGATCGAGGTCGGGGAGCGGCTGTGAGGCGGCTGGTCCTGCGGAGCGTGGCCGGCCTGCTGGCCGGGTCGCTGGCGCTGCTGCTCCCGCCGGTCGCGACCTCGGCTGCCGCGAGGGACGGGGAGGTCCCAGAGAAGTGGACCACCACCGTCTTCGCCCGGGTCCCCTCGCCCGGCGCTCCGGCGTACGTCCACGTCCACACCAACAAGCGGGTGTACGCCGGCACCTACGCAGCCCCCGACGGCCAGCCGTCCAAGGTCTTCGAGTGGACCCGGTCCGGCACCCTGCTGCGCTCCTGGGCGGTGCCCGGTCAGGACCTCGAGGGCGGCGAGCACGGCGTGCAGGTGGCCGCGCAGACCCGGTCGGGTCGCCTGGTCGTGCTGGACACCACCACGTCGCGGATCCTGACGCTGGACGTGACCAGGGGCCGCTGGCGCACGATCGCCACGCTGCCCGAGGGCTCGGTGCCCAACTACGCGACGTGGGCCCCCGGCGGGCTCTACGTCACCGACTACGGCGACGGGGTCGTCCACCGCGTGACCCGGCGAGGCAAGGTCACCGAGTGGCTGCGCGACCCGGCGCTGGACGGCCTGCTCGGCTTCGGCACGACCGGCATCCGCTACCTGCCCGAGGAGCGCAGCTTCCTGCTGACCCAGCAGACCCTGTCGACCGGCGACGCGCTGCCCACCAACGGCGCGCTGCTGCGGGTCCCCCTCGAGGGCCGCGCCCCCGGCGACGTCGAGGTCGTGTGGACCAGCCAGCCCACCGACCTCCCCGACGGCTTCGGCATCGGCCGGCGCACCGGGCACGTGTACGTCGCGATGGTCGGCCTCACCAACCGGATCGCCGAGATCGACCCGGCCACCGGCGAGGAGGTCGACTCCTTCCCCGCCGTCCCGCTCGTGGGCGAGAACGGCTCGGAGATCCCCTTCGACTCCCCGTGCAACGCGACGTTCCTCGGCAAGACGGTGCTGGTCGCCAACCAGTCCGCGATCCAGGGCGACGCCTCGCACCACGCCGTGCTGCGGGTCCACGTGGGCGAGCGCGGTGTCGCGCCGTACCTGCCGAAGAAGGCCCGCTTCCGCTGACCCGGCCCTCGCCGGTCTCGACGCCGGTCTCGACGCCGGTCTCGAGGCCGGTCTCGACGCTCGCTCCGCTCGCACCTCGACCAGCGGACTGGCTAGCCTCCCGGCCATGAGCGCGCTGGCCGGACTCGTGGACAAGGGCCTGATGGCGCCGGACTGGGCCGAGGCCCTGGCGCCGGTGGACCAGCAGGTGGCCGCGATGGGGGCGTTCCTGCGCGAGGAGATCGCTGCCGGCCGCAGCTACCTCCCGGCGGGCGAGAACGTCTTCCGCGCCTTCCGGCGCCCGCTGGCCGACGTCAAGGTGCTCGTCGTCGGGCAGGACCCCTACCCCACGCCCGGCCACCCGATCGGCCTGTCCTTCGCGGTGGAGCGCGACGTGTGGCCGCTGCCGCGCAGCCTGGTCAACATCTACGTCGAGCTGCGCGACGACCTCGGCATCGTCCCGCCGCGGCACGGCGACCTCTCCGGCTGGGCCGACAGCGGCGTCATGCTGCTCAACCGCGCCCTCACCGTCGCGCCCGGGTCTCCCGCGTCGCACCGCGGCAAGGGCTGGGAGCCGATCACCTCGGCCGCCATCGACGCGGTCGTACGCCGCCACGCCGCGGGCCACCCGCTCGTGGCCGTGCTCTGGGGGCGCGACGCACAGTCGTTGCGGCCGGCGCTCGGCGACGTCCCGTGCCTCGAGTCGGCGCATCCCTCCCCGCTCTCGGCGCGGCGCGGCTTCTTCGGGTCGCGCCCGTTCTCCCGGGCCGATGCGCTGCTGCGCGAGCAGGGCGGCGAGCCGGTGGACTGGACGCTGGGGGTCTCACCGGAATAGATTGAAGCCTCAACTACTTGAGGTGACCATGACCCGCATGCCCGCGCTCTACATCGGCCACGGCGCTCCGCCGCTCCTCGACGACCCCGTGTGGTCGGGACAGCTGCGCTCCCTGGCCGCCGACCTGCCGCGCCCCACCGCGATCCTCATCGTCAGCGCCCACTGGGAGTCGGCGCCGGTGTCGCTGACCGCGAGCGGCGCTCCCCTGGTCTACGACTTCGGCGGCTTCGACCCGAAGTACTACCGGATGACCTACGCGACGCCCGACGCCTCGGCGCTGGCCGCCCGCGTGGCCGCGATGATGCCGAGCACCGAGCCGGTGCACCAGCACGCCTCGCGCGGCCTCGACCACGGCGCCTGGGTGCCGCTGAAGATCATGTACCCCGAGGCCGACATCCCCGTGCTGCAGATGTCGCTGCCCACCCAGGACCCGACCCGCCTCCTCGCGCTCGGCGAGCGCCTGCGCGGTCTGCGCGACGAGGGCGTGCTGGTCGTCGGGTCGGGCTTCCTGACCCATGGGCTGCCGTTCCTCCGCGAGTTCCGCATCGAGGCCGACGCGCCCGGCTGGTCGCGCGACTTCGACGCGTGGGCCGGCGAGGCGCTGGCCCGCGGCGACGTGGACGAGCTGGCGGCGTACACCTCCCGCGCGCCGGGCATGCCGTACGCCCACCCGACCGTCGAGCACTACACGCCGCTCTTCGTCACCCTCGGTGCCGCGAGCGACCCCGGACAGGCACCTGAGCAGGTCATCGGCGCCGACGGCGAGTTCTGGATGGGCCTGTCGAAGCGGTCCTTCGCGGTCGCGTGACTACCTGACCCGGAGCTTCCGCATCATCCTCAGCCCGCTGAGCATCCCCTTGACGTACTCGTCGTAGTCCTGGCCCGGACGGGCACCCATGACCTGCTTCTTGAGCACCGCGAGCTGCTGCACGTCGGTGTACTTCAGCAGGCCCTGGTCGCCGTGCCGGGCACCGACACCGGAGGCCTTCACGCCGCCGGACGGGGTGCCCTTGGACGCGAAGGCGGTGGCGAGGATGTCGTTGATGTTGACGTTGCCGGACTCGATGCGCCGGGCGACCGCGGTGGCCGCGTCGAGGTCGGTGCCCCAGACCGACGCGTTGAGGCCGTAGTCGGTGTCGTTGGCCAGGGCCACGGCCTCGTCGACGGTGTCGTAGGCGTACAGGCTCACGACCGGGCCGAAGGTCTCGATGGTCGCGTGGATCGCATCGGGCGGGGTGTTCTCGAGGATGGTCGGCTCGAAGAACGCCGGGCCGAGGTCGGGGCGCGGCCGGCCGCCGGTGAGCACCGTGGCTCCCTTGGCGACGGCGTCGTCGACGTGCGACTTCACCCGCTCCATGTGGTCGACCGAGACCAGCGAGCCGAGGTCGGGGCCGAAGTCGTAGGCCGCGCGGACGTCGAGGGCCTCGGTGGCGCGGACGAACTTGGCCTTGAACTCCTCGTAGCGCGAGCGCGGGAGGTACATCCGCTCGATGTGCATGCAGATCTGGCCGGTGTTGCCGAACGCGCCGAAGATCGCGCCCTGCACGACCTCGTCGAGGTCGGCGTCCTCCAGCACGATCATCGGGTTCTTGCCGCCGAGCTCGAGGCAGCAGCCGATCAGGTTGCGCCCGCAGCGCTCACCGATGACGCGGCCGGTCGCGGTGGAGCCGGTGAACATCACGTAGTTGGCGTTGTCGATGAACGTCGGACCGACGTCGCCGCCCTCGCCGCACACGACCTGGAAGAGCCCCGTGGGCAGGCCGGCCTGCTCGAGCATCTCGATGCCCCACAGCGGCGAGAGCGCCGTCTTGTTGTCGGGCTTGAGCACGATGCCGTTGCCGGCCATCAGCGCCGAGATGGCGTCGGAGATGCCGGTGGCGAAGGGGAAGTTCCAGGGGCCGATGATGCCGACGACGCCCTTGGGGACGCGCACCTCGGTGGAGGTCGTCAGGAACGGCACCGGGCCGCCGCGGGTGGTCGGCGCGAGCAGCTTCTTCGCGCGCTTGAGGTAGTGGCCCATGACCATCGGCGGGTCGCAGGTCTCCTCGATGGCCATCCGGCGGTTCTTGCCGGACTCGACCTGGATCAGGTCGGCGGTCCGCTGCGCGTTGTCGAGGAAGAGCGAGTGCGCCCGCTTGAAGACCGCCAGGCGGTCCTCGACGCTGCGCCGCGCCCACTCGGCCTGGGCGACCCGGGCGGCGGCGAAGGCGCGCTCGATGTCGGCCGGGCTGGACTGCGGCAGCTCGACGAGCTTCTCACCGGTGTAGACCTCGGTAAGCTGCCACGGCGCCATCGAGCCGTCGGAGGAGACGCGGCCGGCCAGGCGGGCCAGCAGCTCGTCGGTCACCGAGGCCGGGCGGTCCAGGCGGGTGGGTGCGGGCATGGTCGTCATGGGTACGTCGTCCTCCGCTGCGTGCTCAGCCGCGACCGAGGACCAGGTCGGCCCCGCGCTCGCCGATCATGATGGCCGGGGCGTTGGTGTTGCCGCCGGTGATGCTCGGCATGATCGAGGCGTCGCACACGCGCAGCCCCTCCACGCCCCTGACCTTGAGGTCCGGGGTGACCACGGCGGTCTCGTCGACGCCCATCTTGCAGGTGCCGACGCCGTGGTAGACCGAGGTCGCCCGGTTGAGGATCGCCTGGCGCAGGTCGGAGCCCTGCAGCGAGCGGCCGGGGTGGATCTCGTCCTTGATCGCGCCCTTGAAGGCCGCGCCGTTGAAGATCTCGCGCACCAGCTCCGAGCCCTCGGTGAGCAGGTCGAGGTCGGCGGACTCGGCGAGGTAGGCCGGGTCGATGAGCGGGGTGGCGGTCGGGTCGGCCGAGGCCAGCCGCAGGGTGCCGCGCGACTTGGGGTAGATCAGCGTGGTGAGCACGGTCAGCGCCGGGCGCGGGTCGACGTCGTGGCGGATCGGCTCGTCCTGGTTGGGCGAGACGTAGGACCACGGCAGCAGGTGCAGCTGCAGGTCGGGCACGTTGTTCGTCGCCTGGCTGGTCTTGAGGAAGGCCAGGACCTCGAAGACCGAGTTGGCCAGGAACGTCGAGCCCGGGCGGGCGACCTCCTTGGCCACGCCCTTGGCGAAGAACCACGCGTTGCCGCGCATCTTCGAGGTGGTCGCGTGGAAGGTCATCGCGTGGAACATGTGGTCGTGCAGGTTGTCGCCGACCGGGAGGTCGGAGACGACCTCGATGCCGTGGTCCTTCAGGTGCTGGGCGTGACCCACGCCCGAGAGCATCAGGATCTGGGCGGAGCCGACGAAGCCGGCGGCCAGGATGACCTCCTTGCCCGCGCGGATGGTGCGCTCGGAGCCGTCCTTGTCGCGGACCCGGACACCCGTGGCGCGACCGTTCTCGATGACGACCTTGGTGACGAGCACCTGGGTCTGGACCTCGAGGGTCGGCGGGGCGAGGTGGTGGATGTAGCCGCGGGCCGAGGAGTAGCGCAGGCCGTCGGCGGCGTTCTGCTGCATCCGCCCGACGCCCTCCTGGGAGGCACCGTTGTAGTCGTCGAGGATCTCGCAGCCGGTGGCGTCCGCGGTCGCCTGCAGGAACTGCAGCGATCCCTCCTGCGGGGTCTTGTTGACCGTGACCCGGATCGGGCCGCCCTCGCCGCGGAACTGGTCGGCGCCGCCCTCGTAGTCCTCCATGCGCTTGTACGCCGCGTTGACGGTGTCGGCGTCCCAGCCGGTGCAGCCCTCGGCGGCCCAGGAGTCGTAGTTCGCGCGGTTGCCGCGCACGTAGACCATGCCGTTGACCGAGCTCGAGCCGCCGAGCACCTTGCCGCGCGGGACCGGCATCTTGCGGTCGAGGATGTGCTTCTGCGGCACCGAGTAGTAGCCCCAGTCGTTGAGCTTCTTGATCTCGGGGACCGCGTGCATCGGGCCGATCATGCCCGGCTTCTTGGTCAGGAACTTCTCGTCGGACTTGCCCGCCTCGAGCACGATGACCTTCGCGCCGGACTGGGCGAGGCGACCGGCGATGGTCGCGCCGGAGGAGCCGGAGCCGACGACGACGTAGTCGGCCTCGTTGGAGTAGGGAGCCTTCTTGGCCATGGGGTGCACCTCGCGCTTGCTGGGACCGACATACCGACGGAATGTGTCGGCGCTCACCCTACGCCAGAACTGGAACCTGTTCTAGTCCGTCTGATCCACTCGGTCGCCCGAGACCTTCGCCTCCGGTGGTCGAGCAGCCGAGGAGCGCCGGCGACGAGGCGGGCGTCGAGACCACCGATACTGGCCGCATGCGCGTGCTCTCCATCCAGTCCTCGGTGGCCTACGGCCACGTCGGCAACTCCGCAGCCGTCTTCCCGCTCCAGCGTCTGGGCCACGAGGTCTGGCCGGTGCTGACCGTGCACTTCTCCAACCACACCGGGTACGGCGCCTGGCGCGGGCCGCTCCTGGACCCGGCCGACGTGGCCGAGGTGATCGCCGGCATCGAGGACCGCGGGGTGCTCGGCACGGCCGACGCGGTGCTGTCGGGCTACCAGGGCGACCCGGCCGTGGGCGGGGTCGTGCTGGACGCGGTGGCGAAGGTCAAGGAGGCCAACCCCGAGGCGCTCTACTGCTGCGACCCGGTGATGGGCGACGTGGGGCGGGGCATGTTCGTGCGGCCGGGCATCCCGGAGTTCATGCGCGACACCGTCGTACCCGCTGCGGACGTGGTGACCCCCAACCACTTCGAGCTCGACTTCCTGGCCGGCACCACCACCCGCACCCTCGACGAGGTCCTCGACGCCGTCGACGTCGTGCGCGCACAGGGTCCCCGGCACGTGCTGGTGACCTCGGTGCTGCACGACGAGGTCCCCGACGGGCACCTCGAGGTCGTCGCGGTCTCCGACGAGGGCGCCTGGGCGGTCACCACGCCGCTGCTCCCGATCACGCCCAACGGCTGCGGGGACGTCACCGCCGCGCTCTACCTCGCGCACCTGCACGAGACGGGCTCGCCCGCCGAGGCGCTCTCCCGCACCACCGGCACCGTCTTCGCCGTCCTCGAGGCGACCCTGGCCTCCGGCCACCGCGAGATCCGCCTCGTCGACGCCCAGGAGCACATCGCCACTCCCCCCACGACCTTCACGCCCCGCCGCCTGCGCTGACCGCCGAACCGTCACTCACGCACGCCCGAACCGTCACTCACGCACGCCCGAACCGTCACTCACGCACGCCCGAGACGTCGCTCACGCACGGCGGAGACAGCGCCGGGAGCGGACCGGAGGGCCTGCCGTGAACCCCTCTCACGCCACCCTCGCCAGTCGCCTGGAGGTCTCGTGGCTCAGCGCTGGCGCGCTTCGCACCTCGACCGGCGGAGGGGTGGAGCCGGTGACAGGAGTCGAACCCGCGACATCCTCTTTACAAGAGAGGCGCTCTACCAACTGAGCTACACCGGCGATGCCCAGCACAGCCGGGCGCGGCGATCCTAGTCGCGCGAGCAGGACCTCAGCCCATGCCCCCGTCGAAGGCGACGACCGAGCCGGTGATCATCCGCGCCTCGGCCGAGGCGAGGTAGACGATCGAGGAGGCGATCTCGTCGGGAGTGATGGCGGCGCCGGGGAGCATCATCAGCAGCCGGTCCTGGACGCGGGCGTCGAGGTCGACGGGGTACGACGCCGCGACGCCGTCCACGAGCGGGGTCGCCACGGTGCCGGGGCAGACCGCGTTGACGCGGATGCCCTCCGGCGAGAGCTCGAGCGCCAGCGCCTTGGTCAGCTGGGTGAGCCCACCCTTGGCCGCGGAGTACGCCGCGGAGTACGGCTGCGGGATCCGACCGGCCACCGAGGAGACGTTGACGATGTTGCCGCCCGCGGCCCGCAGGTGTGGCAGCGCCGCCTGCATCAGGAAGAACGGCCCCTTGAGGTCGATGTCGAGGGTGCGGTCGAAGACCTCCTCGGTGACGCCCTCGAAGCGGCCGAACTGCACGACGCCGGCCACGTTGGCCAGCACGTCGATGCGACCCGACGCTGCGCAGGTCGCGATGGCGGCGTCGACGGCGTCCTTGGAGCCGACGTTGCACTCCACGTAGGTGACCCCGTCGGGCACGGTCGGGGCGATGTCGAGCCCGAACACGGTGTCCCCGAGGTCGCGGAAGCGCTCGGCGGTGGCGAAGCCGATGCCCGACGCGGCACCGGTGACGACGACGACTCTCTCACTCACGCCCGGAATCTAGAACACGTTCTAGTCTCGCGGCAACCACTGCCCCCTGTCCCGGGCGGCGCGGGGTCGGGGAGCATGTCGCCATGAGCCTCCTCCACGAGCCCCACCACGACGGCTCCCCGCTCTACCTCGACACCGAGACCCCGGCGCTGGACAGCACGGTCGGCGTCCGGGTGCGGACCCGCGGCGACGAGGTCGCGCAGGTCTGGCTGCGCACGACGTACGACGCCGAGCCGGTCTTCCACGAGGCCCGGTCGGCCCACGACGGGGACACGACGTGGTGGCACGCCGACCTGCTCGTGCACAGCCCGGTGACGCACTACCGCTTCCTGCTCGTCCTCGTCGACGGCAGCCAGCAGTGGCTGACCGCCGCGGGGCTGGTCGACCACGACGGCCCGGACACCTTCGACTTCCGCGTCAGCACCCACGCACCCGCGCCGGCCTGGGGCCGCGAGGCGGTCGTCTACCAGGTGTTCCCCGATCGCTTCGCACGCAGCGCCGCGGCCGACGACCGCCCCACGCCCGCCTGGGCGGTCCCGGCCGCCTGGGACGACGAGGTCGTCTTCGAGGGCAGCGACCCGCGGACCCCGCTCCAGCTCTTCGGGGGCGACCTCGACGGGGTGACCGAGCACCTCGACCACGTGCAGGCCACCGGGGCGACGGTGCTCTACACGACGCCGGTCTTCCCCGGCGAGAGCAACCACCGCTACAACGCCTCCACCTTCGACCGGGTCGACGACCTGCTCGGCGGCGACGGCGCCTACGCCCGCCTCTCCGACGCCCTCCACGACCGCGGGATGCGGCTGCTCGGCGACCTGACCTCCAACCACACCGGCGACACCCACGAGTGGTTCCAGCAGGCGGTCGCCGACCCCGAGGCGCCCACCCGCAGCTGGTACTGCTTCCGCCCCGACGGCCACTACGAGACCTGGATGGGCCACCACACGCTGCCCAAGCTCGACCACACCAGCGCCGACATGCGCGCCGCGATGGTGGAGGGCCCCGACTCGGTCGTGGCCCGGTGGATGCGCCCGCCCATCGGCCTGGACGGCTGGCGCATCGACGTCGCCAACATGACCGGCCGGCTCGGCGCGGTCGACGTCAACCACGACGTGGCACGCGCCGTGCGGCGTACCGCCGAGGCCGAGCGTGCGGACGCCTGGGTCATCGGCGAGCACAACCACGACGCCTCGACCGACCTAGACGGCGACGGCTGGCACGGCACGATGAACTACTCCGGCTTCTCCTGGCCGGTGTGGTCGTGGCTGCGCGACCCCGACTCCCCCGCCCGGGCGTTCGGCCGACCGGTCCCGGTGGCCCGTCGCGGCGGCCCGCTGGTGCAGCGCACCCTGCGCGAGTGGCTGGCCCGCTACGGCTGGCGCGCCACCTGCCAGTCGTGGAACATCCTCGGCTCCCACGACTCCGCCCGCATCCGCACCGTCACCGGCTCGGCGGTGCTGCACCGGGTCGCCGCCGGCCTGCAGTTCACGCTGCCCGGTGTGCCGATGCTGTTCGCAGGCGACGAGATCGGCCTCGAGGGCGTCGTCGGCGAGGACTCGCGCCGCCCGATGCCGTGGCACCGCCGCGAGCAGTGGGACGAGCAGACCCTGGCGACGTACGCCGCCCTCGCCTCGGCCCGCGCCGCGCACCCCGCTCTCGTGCACGGCGGCCTGCGCTGGGCGCACGTCGACGAGGACTGCCTGGCGTTCCTGCGCGAGCACCCCGACGGCGACGTGCTCGTCGTGGCCCGACGGGCGCCGGGCGAGCCGCTGGACCTCGACCTCCCCCGCGAGCCCGAGCTGATCCTGTCCACCGAGCCCGACGGCTCGACGGACGGGCCGTCGGTCACGCTCTGGCACGTCTGAGGTGGCGCGCGGGGGCGTACGCTGCCGCCCATGCGGATCGTCGCCGCGCGCCCGGACCCCGACCTGGTGCGCCTGCCCTGGTCGACCCCGCTCGAGGAGTGGGGCGACGACGTCGTGGTGCCGCTCCCCCGCGGGCTCTCACGGCACGTGGTGCGGATCGTGCGCCAGGGCGGGCGCGTGTACGCCGTCAAGGAGACCGTCGAGGACATCGCGTTCCGGGAGTACCGCACCCTGCGCGACCTGCACCGCATGGGCCTGCCCGCCGTGGTGCCCCTCGGCGTCGTCACCGAGCGCACCGATCCCGACGGCGAGCCGCTGCCCGCCTGCCTGCTCACCGAGCACCTGCGCTTCTCACTGCCCTACCGCAGCCTGTTCAGCCACGGCGCCACCGCGCAGAACCTTCCCTCGCTCGTCGACGCGCTCGTCGTGCTGCTCGTGCGGCTGCACCTGGCCGACTTCTACTGGGGCGACGTGTCGCTGTCGAACGTGCTGTTCCGGCGCAGCGCCGGCGGATTCGCGGCGTACCTCGTCGACGCCGAGACCGGTGAGCTGAAGGACCAGCTCTCCGACCGGCTGCGCGAGCACGACGTCACCGTCGGCACCGAGAACGTCTTCGCCGAGCTGCTGGACCTGCAGGCCAGCAACGCCGTCGCCGGCGAGGTCGAGGCGCACGACGTCGTGGAGCTGCTGCAGCGCAGGTACGACGAGCTGTGGGGCGAGCTGACCGGCCAGGAGGAGTTCTCCACCGAGGAGATGTGGCGCATCGGCCAGCGCATCGAGCGGCTCAACGAGCTCGGCTTCGACGTGGAGGAGCTCGACATCGTCACCGACCTCGACGGCGACCGGGTGCGCATCCAGCCCCGGGTCGTGGAGCTCGGCCACCACCGGCGCGAGCTGCAGGGCCTGACCGGGCTCGACGTGGAGGACGCACAGGCCAGACGCCTGCTCAACGACCTGGCGTCCTACACCGCCCACCACGACCTGGGTCGCGAGGACCGCGGCATCGTCGCCTCACGCTGGCTGACCGAGATCTACGAGCCGGTCACCTCGATGGTGCCCGCGCACCTGCGGGGGCGGCTGGAGGCCGCGGAGTTCTTCCACGAGGTGCTCGAGCACCGGTGGTACCTCTCCGAGCGCGCAGGCCACGAGGTCGACATCTTCGAGACCGCGCAGGACTACATCGACACCGTGCTGGGCTCCAAGCCCGACGAGGCGCTCGCCGCGGAGTGACCCTCGCTGGTCGGCCAGCGAGCGCAGCGAGCCTCGAGACCCCAGCAAGGCTCACGAGGTCTCGAGGCTCGTCGCTGGCGCTCCTCGCACCTCGACCGACGGAGCGATCAGGGCTTGCAGACCCGGCAGGGGGTGAGATGGGCCGCGTCGGGCCCGGCGGGGCGCAGGTCGTCGCGGTGGGCGATCAGCGAGCAGTCGCGGCGGTGCAGGGTGGTGCCGTCACCGGCGACGACCGGCAGCGCGGCGGCGTCGGTGGCCGGCGCGGAGACCGCGGCGGCACGCGAGGTGACGTCGGCGAGCACCAGCAGGGTGTCGGCCAGGCGCTTGGAGGACTCGCGGCCGTCGTCGGCGATGCGGGCCAGCCAGGCCCCGAAGTAGAGGAACCCACCGGTGAAGGTCAGGCCCAGGCCGAGCAGGCCGCCGGAGACCAGGTAGGAGATCTGGTCGTACTCGTACGGCGTGTTGGCCGCGCCGTACCACCCCAGCACGATCACCACGAGCCCCAGCGGCAGCAGCACGGCGCCGGCCCAGAAGAGCACAACCTGCAGCAGCTTGTAGTGGTTGTTGACCAGCGGGGCCGCACCCGAGCCGCTACCCCGCGAGCCGGCGCGCGGCATCGCGGCGCCGGCGCCGAGGCGGGACCCGGAGGCGGGGGCGGAGACGGTGGTGTCGGTCATCGAGGACTCCGTTTCGGACGGTGTGGCGAGGTGGGGGTGACGAGGGGTCGGTGGAGGGGGCGGTCAGGCCTTGCGGAGGTCCGGCAGACCGGACTCCAGGCCGTGGGCGCAGCTGACTCCGCCGCCGAGGGCGAGCAGGCCGAGCCGGCGCAGGTAGGACCCGAGCACGGTGGCGGCCAGGATGCCGCCGAAGAACAGCGCACCGGGGATGGAGAAGAGCTCGGGCAGGCCGGCTCCGACGGGGCCGGCGTCGGTGAGGGCGCCGTCGTCCCCGATCGCGGGCTCGCCACCACCGGCCGGGGCCGGGTCGCTGGCGGGCAGGTCGCCGCCGCCGAGGTCTCCGCCACCGGTGCCGGTACCGGTGCCGGTGCCGGTGTCGACCGGGCTGGTCGGGTCGTTGTCGGCGTCGCCCGGCTCGACCTCGGGGATCTCGATCTCCGGGCTGGTGTCGACCACCGCCGAGGCGTTGCCCAAGGTGATGACGAACTTGGGGGCGAGGTTCAGCGCGGCGCCCAGCAGGCTCTTGAGCTGGCCGGCCTCCTCCGGGAACGGCAGCCCGGCGATGGCCTCGGCGATCGCGTCGATCGGCAGCCCGCCGTTGACCAGCTGGGTGCGCAGGACGCCGGCGTCGATGACGACCTGGAGGCCGCCGACGGCGACGGTGCCCTTGTCACCCTCGCGCTCCTCGGTCGGCTGGGGCAGCAGCAGCTGGATCCCGAGTGCCTCGAGCGCCTGGTTGGGGTCGGCCGGCAGGCCGGGCAGGTCCTGCGGGGTGCCGGCGGCCTCGAAGCCGTCGGAGCCGTAGCGGAACTTCTGGCCCGCGATGGTGAGCGTGCCGTAGTCGGTGACGCCCTTGACGGTCGCCTTGGCGCCGTCGCTGGTGGTGCGGGCGGTGGAGACGAGGCCGTCGAGGGTGATGATGCCGCCGAGCAGGCTGACCTCACCGACCACCGACCGCGAGACGGCCTTGACCCGCTCGATGCCGTCGTCGTCGGTGCTGCGGGTCACCGTCGAGCTGGCGCCCACGCCACCGAGGTCGATCACCGCGGCGAGCTGGGCCGGGATCGGGCACTCGACCTCCTCCTCGGCCGCCTTCGCGCCGCCCTTCTGGCCCTTCTGACCAGTGGTCGACAGCGCGCCGCCGGTCAGCGTGGTCACGGTCTGGTCCACGGTCGAGGACAGCGCCTGGCCGAGGCCGGGGATACCGGGGAACGGCAGGTCGGGCAGACCGGGCAGGCCTGGGATCGGACCCTCGTCCTCGCCGCCCTCGCCGCCCTCGCCCTCCTCGGCCGGGGCCGCGTCGGGCTGGCCCAGACGGCAGTCGGTGGAGTAGCCGGCCAGCGCCGTGGTCTTCTCCGCCGAGGCGCTGGTGCGCGAGATGCTGCCGGGGAAGTCCTCGCTGGACTCCGACTCCGGGCCGGCCGGGTGGTTGGAGTTCACCTGGACCGGGTAGCCCTGCTCGGCGATCGGGCCGGCCAGCTCGGGCGGGAGGCCGAGGTTCTCGATGATGGTCTTGAAGCCCTGGCCGACCGCGTCGCCGGGCCAGAAGTACGACGCCCGGCCGCGCGAGGTGGAGGAGTCGGCCTTGACGTTGGAGTAGCCGAGGTTGAGCTCGGCCTGGGGGCTGGCCGGGATCGGGATGGTCGGCTCGTAGATCTCCACGCGCACCGGCGTCGCCGTCGTGGTGGCGGCGTACCCGGCGAACTCCGGGTCGGCGGCGCGCAGCGGCGAGCCGGTGGCCGCCTAGACTGCCGAGGGAGCCGCCGGGGCGGCAGTGCCGGTGGTGACCGGCAGCGCCAGCGACACCAGGGCCGCCGCCGCGAGACCGGCGCCCAGGCGGGCCGCCGGGCGGGTGGAAGTGGTGCGTCGGCCGCTCATGCGGCACCTCCCAGGATGACGTCGGACATCGTCTCGAGGATCTCCCCGGGCTCGCCGGTGGCGACCACACGGCCACCGGACATGACGGCGGCGTAGTCGGAGATCTTCAGCGCCGTGCGGGCGAACTGCTCGATGCACAGGATGGAGACGCCGGTCTCGGTGATCCGACCGACGGTCTCGTAGAGCTCGTCCACGATGAGGGGCGCGAGCCCCATGGACAGCTCGTCGAGCAGCAGCAGCGCCGGGTCGGAGGCCAGCGCCCTCGACATCGCGACCATCTGCTGCTCGCCGCCCGACATGGTGCCCGCGAACTGCTTGCGGCGCTCCTTGAGCCGGGGGAAGTAGGCGAAGGCGGTCTCCAGCACGGCCTCGGCCGGCACGCCGGCGTACGACATCAGCAGGAGGTTCTCCTCGACCGTGAGGTTCGGGAAGACCGAGCGTCCCTCGGGGATGGTGCACAGCCCGAGCCGGGCCAGCTCCTCGGGCCCGGAGGCCTTCACGTGCACGCCGCCGAGGTGGATGTCGCCCGAGGTGGGCTTCTTCTGCCCGGAGATCACCTTGACCAGCGTGGACTTGCCGGCACCGTTGGGCCCCAGCAGCGCCATCACCGCCCCCTTGGGGACGACCAGGTCGACGCCGCGCAGCACCTCGATGCGGCCGTAGGCCGCGTGCAGGTCGACGACCTCGAGGATCGGTACGCCGCTCATGCCTCGGCTCCTTCCCGGACCGCCGGGATGACGAGTGTGTCGTCGGTCACAACCGGCAGGTCGGTCCTGGTGTGCCCGTCCGCGTCGCCGTCCTCGTCGGAATAGCCGAGGTAGGCCTTCTGGACGGCGGGGTCGCGACGAATCTCCGCCGGGTCGCCGGAGGCGATGATCGAGCCGAAGTCGAGGACGTGGATGGTGTCGCAGACCGCCATCACCAGGTCCATGTCGTGCTCGACCATGAGGATCGCGCGGCCCTCGGCGGCCAGGTCGCGCAACAGCTCGCCGAACGCGTCGGTCTCGGTCTCGTCCAGGCCCGAGGACGGCTCGTCGAGCAGCAGCAGCTTCGGGTCGCCGGCCAGGCAGCGGGCCAGCTCGAGCAGGCGCGCGGTGCCGGTGGGGATGGAGTCGGCGCGCTCCTGGGCGTACGCCGCGATCCCGACCCGCTCCAGCAGCGCGTCGATGTTCTTCCCGTGGCCCCCGCCGGGCAGCAGGCCCGCCAGCGCACCGCGGTGGATGTCCGCGGCGACCCGGACGTTGTCGCGCACCGACAGCGACCCGAAGGCCTCCAGGCGCTGGAACGTGCGGCCCATGCCCCGCTTCGAGCGCCGGTGCACCGGCATGGACGTGACGTCCTTGCCCTGGAACCGGACCTTGCCCCGGGTCGGCTTCTGCAGCCCGCTGATCACGTTGAAGCAGGTGGTCTTGCCGGCGCCGTTGGGCCCGATCAGGCCGGTCACGGTGCCGGGGTCGGCGGTGAAGCAGGCCTCGTTGACGGCCGTGACACCACCGAACTGGACGACCACGTGGTCGACCTCGAGCAGCGGCCCGCCGCGCACGTCGGCGCGGTGGCCGCCCCCGCTGGGGACAGGACTACTGGACACCGGCGGTCTCCTTCCGGCCTTCGGTCCCCTCGGGACCTGCCTGGTGGGACGCACCGCCGAGACCGACGGTGTCGAGGGTGGCCTCGGCGTGCGCGTTGGCGTCCTGCTCGGCGCGGGCGTGCTCGCGCATCCCCCCGAGGGACCCGCCGGGCACCGGCAGCACGGGTATCCGCTCGCGGATGCGGTTGCCGAAGCGGCGGTCGAGGAGGTGGCCGAGGCGGAAGAGCTGGTTGGCCAGGCCGTTGGGGTCGCGGGCCAGCAGGATCGCGCCGACGGCGATGACCACGAAGAACAGGCCGGCGATCTGGGGGTAGTCGGCCTGGAGGACCGGCAGCATCATCAGGCCGATGCCGCCGAGGGCGGCCCCGGTCACCGAGGTCACGCCGAAGACCACCGCGAGCAGCAGCAGGGTGAAGGACCCGAAGAACTGGAACTCCGCCGCGCCGACGGTGCCGCGGAGCCCGGCGTACAGGGCGCCGGCGACGCCGGCCATGCCGGCCGAGACCGCGAAGAGCCCGACGCGGAACCACCGCTGGTCCAGCCCGAGGGTGCCGCAGGCGGCAGGGCTGTCGCGCAGGGCGACGAGCATGCGGCCCAGCGGTCCCGCGCGGACCACCAGCAGGCCCAGGCCCATCACCACGAAGAAGAGCGCCATCACCCAGACGTAGGCGCTGGTGGACTCGACCTGGAAGGTGAGGATCGAGAGCCGCTCGGCGTTGAGCGAGCCGTTGAAGCCGAACGCGAAGTCGGCCTGGAAGATCATCTTGTCCATGATCACCGCGAAGGCGAGCGTGGCCAGCGCGAGGTAGAGACCGGTCAGCCGGATCACCGGCAGCGCCACCAGGGCCCCGACGCCGGCGGCCACCAGGCCGGCCAGCAGCACGCCGACCAGGTTGGGCTGGTCGAGCTTGACGTAGGCCAGCGCACCGACCCCGACGAAGGTGATCTGGGCGAGCGAGACGTGCCCGCCGTACCCGGTGAGCAGCACCATCGAGAGCATCACGATCGCGTACGTCGCCGCCGTCCCGACCAGCAGCAGGTTGGCCTCGCTCATGCCGCTGGCCAGCAGCATCACGCCCAGCAGCAGGGCGCCGGACCAGCCCAGCGCCTTGAAGGGGCTGGGCAGCGGCGCGGACACGATGCCCTTGACCTGACCGATGCGCAGCTGCGCCTGCGGCATCGCGATGATCACGGCGAAGAGGAACAGCGCCGGCACCACGTTGCGCACGGAGTTGAGCAGGCCCTCGGTGGGCAGGTAGCCCGAGGCGTAGGAGGTGATCAGGCCCAGCGCCATCGCGCCGACGAAGGTGAGCGGGAGGTTCTTCAGCCGACCGAGGATCGCGGCGGCGAAGGCGTTGATCACCAGCAGCAGCAGGGCGTAGTAGTCCAGGCCGATGGTGGAGACCAGCAGCACGCCGGCCAGGGCGGCCAGGGAGGTGCCGATCGCCCACGAGAGCGCCGCGACCCTCTCCGGCTGACCGCCGAAGAGCTTGAGCAGCTCGGGGTTGTCGACCGAGGCCCGCATGGCGGTGCCGATCCGGGTGCGGTTGAGCAGGACGTACAGGCCGACGGCCACCACGAGGGACAGGGCGATGGTGAGCACCTGGTGGGCGGTGATGAAGAAGCCGAACATCTCGAAGGAGGTGCCGGCGAAGAACGGCTGCACCGAGCGCGCCTCGGGCGGCCAGACCTGCTGGGCCAGGCCCAGCGTGGCCACCAGGATCGCCACGGTCACCACCAGGGAGACCGAGACGGGCGCGTCACCGAGGTCGCGGGCGACGAAGCGCTGGAGGAACCATCCGATGCCCGGCGCCACCACGAACAGCACCAGCGCCAGGGCGAGCAGCGTCGGCATGCCCTGCCGGACGCTGAAGTCCCAGAAGACGAAGGACAGCAGCATGCCCAGCGCGCCGTGGGCGATGTTGAACACCCGCGTCGTGGAGTAGGTCAGCACCAGTCCGGAGGCCGCGATGGCGTAGGCCGCCCCCGAGACCAGTCCGAAGATGGTGAAGGCGAGGAACGAGCTCATCAGGAGACCTCCGTGATCCCTGCGCAGGTGTACTTGGTGCCTCCGATCGGCACCCACGTGCCGCCCTTGACCTGCACGAAGCGCCAGCACTCGCCCGTGCGCTTGGGACCGACCTCCTGCGGGCTGTGCATGCCGTTGGCGGTCCACTTGGTGACCCCGCGCATGGCCTGGACCAGCGCCGGTCGGGTCAGCTTGCCGCCCAGCTTGCTGGCCTGCTCGACGAAGAGGCGGGCCGCGGACCAGGCGAAAAGGCCGAAGAAGTCGGGGGTGGCGCCCGGCTTCGTCTGCTGCAGCCACTGGAGGTAGAGCTGCATCTCGGCGTTGCTCGCGGCCTCCTCGAACGGGACGAAGTTGATGAAGGCGACCGTGCCCTCCGCGGCGCTGCCGGCACCCTCGAGGTAGTCGGGGTGGTAGGCGGTGGGGTCGACGACGTAGACGTCGGGCTTGTAGCCCTGCTGCTGCATGGTCTGCGCGAGCCGGACGTACTGCGGGACGCCGCCCAGGAACTGCACGTGGCGGGCGCCGTTGTCCTTGAGGCCCTGGACGTAGGGGGCGTAGTTGAACTCGGCGGTGTCGACGCTCTGCTCGTAGACGAACTTCATGCCACGCGCCTTCATCGCCTTGGGCTGCAGCCGGCCGTTCTCACCGGCCGCACCGGCGTTGAGGTAGACCATGGCGGCCTTCTGCGCGGCCTCGGGGAAGGTTTTCTTCAAAAAGTCGGGCACGGCGTTCTGGAACTGGGTGGCCACCGTGGACTGGGCGCCGAAGCAGGTGTCGCACGAGGAGCGCGCACCGGTCACCGCGGTGGAGCGGATGTCGGGGATCCCGCAGTCCGCGGCGGTCTTGGCGCCGCCGGAGTCGAAGGCCGACATCGAGCCGACGGCGGCGAAGACGTTGTCGCACATGTCGACGTAGTTGCGCTGGTCGGCGCTGGCGTCGGTGCGGCTGTCGTAGTTCTTCAGCGCCAGCGACCGGCCGCAGATGCCGTCGGGGTTGCTGCGGTTGTAGTAGGCCACGAACGCCTTCACCGCGTCCTGCGCGGACTCGAACAGGCCCGGCACCGGACCGGAGATGTCGGAGGCGTTGCCGATGGTGATGGTGTCGTTGCTGATGCCGGTGGAGTTCTTGAACCCGTCGCAGCTGCCGGTCGGGATCGGCTCGTCGGAGCCGCCGTCGGGCGAGGAGCCGCTGCCCGACCCGCCGCCCGAGCTGCTCCCGGAGCCGGAGGAGCCCGAGCCCGAGGACCCGCTGCCGGAGGTGCCGGCGTCCCCGCCGGTGGAGCCGTCGACCGAGCCGGTGGTGCCGCCGTCGGCGCTGATCACCTCGCCGTCGGCCCCCACGACGACCCCGCCGGAGCCGACCGTGCCACCGCCGGCGACGGCCACCTCGTTCGGGTCGAGCTGGGAGCCGCAGGCGGCCAGGAGCAGGGCCAGGCCCGACGCGGCGATCGTCAGCGACGTACGACGGGCGCGGGGGGCGAAGCGGGGGGACCGCACGACGGTCACCGGACCTCCTGAGGGTGAGAACTAGAACGTGTCCTACTGGGTAACGATCGCCACATCGGAAGGTGACGCGACACACACATGCAAAGGTGTGGCGCCCCCGGCCGTATAGACCGTCTCGACAGGTGGAACACGTTCTAGTTCTTCACAGTCGTACGGCCGGATCAAAGTGTCAGACGACTGACAGAACGGCTCCGGCGGTCCTACTGTGCCCGTCATGAGCCACCTGCCGCCGCAGCACGTCGTCGACTCCGCCCTGGACTCCCAGTCCCGCCCGGTCCCCTACCCGCGCCCCACGGAGGGTGCCCCGAACGTGCTGATGATCGTGCTCGACGACGTCGGCTTCGCGCAGCTCGGGTGCTTCGGCTCGGGCATCTCGACCCCGCGCATCGACGAGGTCGCCGACGGCGGACTGCGCTACCAGCGCTTCCACGTGACCGCGGTCTGCTCCTCGACCCGGGCCGCGCTGCTCACCGGTCGCAACCACCACGCGGTCGGCATGGGTGTCACCGAGGAGGCGGCTCTCGGCTTCCCCGGCTACACCGGCCGCATCCCGCGCAGCGCCGCGACGATGGCGCGGCTGCTCAAGGACACCGGCTACAACACCATGGCGGTCGGCAAGTGGCACCTGGTGCCGCGCACGGAGACCTCCGCCGCGGGCCCCTTCGACCGGTGGCCGTTGGGCGTCGGCTTCGAGAAGTACTACGGCTTCCTCGGCTCCGAGACCAGCCAGTGGGCGCCGGAGCTGGTCCGCGACAACCACCACGTCGAGGCGCCGGCGACCCCCGAGGAGGGCTACCACCTCACCGAGGACCTCGTCGACGAGACGATCCGGATGATCCAGGACCAGCAGCAGGCGACGACCCGCAAGCCGTTCTTCGCCTACCTGGCCACCGGCGCCGCGCACGCACCGCACCAGGTCGCCCCGGAGTGGGTCGAGCCCTACCGCGGCGCCTTCGACCACGGCTGGGAGGCCTACCGCGAGGAGGTCTTCGCCCGCCAGGTCGCCGCCGGGGTGGTCCCCGAGGACACCGTGCTCACCCCTCGCCCGTCGTGGGTGCCGGAGTGGTCGACCCTGTCGGAGGACCAGCAGCGGCTCTACGCCCGCTACATGGAGGTCTTCGCCGGCTTCATGACCCACACCGACCACCACCTCGGGCGCCTCTTCGACTTCCTCGAGGAGATCGGGGTCGCCGAGGACACCGTGGTGATGATCCTGTCCGACAACGGCGCGAGCGCCGAGGGCGGACCGACGGGCACCCCCAACGAGGCCGCGGGCTGGGTGGGGCTGCAGGCCGACGAGGAGACCGCCCTCGGCCAGATCGAGGACCTCGGCGGGCACGACGCGTCCAACCACTACCCCTGGGGCTGGGCCTGGGCCGGCAACACCCCGCTGCGGCTGTGGAAGCGCTACTCCTGGCTCGGCGGCGTGCGCGCCCCGCTGGTGCTGCGCTGGCCGGCCGCGGTGCCCGACCCCGGCGCCGTGCGGGGGCAGTTCACCCACGCGGTCGACCTCTTCCCGACCATCCTCGAGGCGGCCGGGGTCGCCCTGCCCGAGGCGGTGGACGGCGTGAGCCAGCAGCCCGTCGACGGCGCGTCTTTCCTGGCCAGCGTGCGCGACGGCGCGGCGGAGGAGCACCGGAGGATGCAGTACTTCGAGATGATGGGCTCGCGCAGCCTCTACCTCGACGGGTGGAAGGCCGTCACCGACCACGTCGCCAACCAGTTCGGCGAGCGCGACCACGTCGAGGGCAGCTTCGACCACGCCACGGACCGCTGGTCGCTCTTCGACCTCTCCACCGACTTCTCCGAGCACCGCGACCTCGCCGCCGAGCACCCCGAGCTGGTACGCCGGATGGAGGGGCTGTGGTGGGCCGAGGCGGGTCGCAACCAGGTGCTCCCGCTCTTCGAGTTCCCGAACTCGATGTTCCACCTGCACCCCGGGGAGTTCCCGCCCCCGCAGGAGGCCACGTACCGACCCGGCGGCTCGCCGGTGATCGAGCCGATGCTCCCGGCGGCCGGGGCCGGCTTCTCGCTGCGCGCGCACGTCGACGTGCCGGACGGCGGCGCCGAGGGCGTGCTCGCCGCCATCGGGGACTCCCAGGGCGGCTGGGGCCTCTACCTCCTCGACGGCCGTCCCACCGCGTGCTTCGCGCTGCTCGACCACACCGACGTCGTGCGGTCGGAGACAGCCGTCCCCGCGGGCAGCCACGTGGTGGGGCTGGACTTCCGTCCCGCCGACGCCGACGGCCCCCAGCGACTGGACCTCTCCATCGACGAGGAGGTCGTCACGACCGGGCCGGTCCGCGGCACGTTCTTCCTCCCCCAGCTGTCCTCGGCCGCCGTGGGGCTGACGATCGGCCACGACCGCGGCCTGCCGCTGTGCCCGGACTACGCGACCCCCTTCGCCTTCACCGGCGAGCTGGACCGCGTGGTCATGCGCAGCGGTGCCGCCGCGACCTTCGAGGTGCCGACCGCGGAGAAGCGGGTCCGGGCCGCCATGTCCGGGGACTGAGGCCGGTGACCTCCGCCCCGACCTCGCCCGGTCGACGCGAGCGGCACAAGCGGACCACCCGCCAGGCGCTGGAGGAGGCCGCGCTCGTGCTCTTCGCGCGCGACGGCTTCGACGCCACGACCGTGGAGGCGATCGCCGAGCGCGCCGAGGTCTCGCCGCGCACCTTCTTCCGCTACTTCGCGGCCAAGGAGGAGGTCCTCGACATGGGGTGGGCCGAGCGCCGCGAGCGCCTGGCCCGGCTCGTGCGCGAGGCCCCGGCCGTCGCCGACGACCTCGCCGCCGCGGTGGCAGCACTGGAGGGCATCGCCGTCGACTTCGAGGCCGAGCGGCACCGGGTCGTGCTGCGCGCGGCCGCCGTCGCGAGCTCCTCGGCGCTGCGCGGGCGCACCGCCGACACCCTCACCGCCTGGGAAGCCACGCTGGCCGAGGGACTGGCCGCCCGGCGCGGTCTCGACGTGCCCGACGAGGAGGCCGGGGTGGCCGCCGCCGTCGCGGTGGCGCTGTGGCGCTGGGCGATCCGCCGGTGGGCTGGGTCGGCCGGGTCGGCCGATGCCGCGACGGACCCGGTCGAGCCGCGCGGCGACGCGCCCGTCGGCGTACCCCTGCGGGAGCTGCTGCGGCGCGCGACCGCCCAGCTGGCCCAGCGCTGAGGTCTGCCCCGCGGCCGGTCAGCTGACGGTGGTGATGCCGTTGCAGGTGTACTTCGTGCTGCCGAGCGGGACGAACTTGCCGCCCTTGACCTGGATCAGCCGGAAGCACTCGCCGGTGCTCTTGGGGCCGACCCGCTGCGGCGCGTGCAGGCCGTTGGCGGTCCAGTTGTCGGTCTTGCGGATCGCGTCGATCAGGCTCTCCCGGGAGAGGTCGCCACCGAGCTTGGCGGCGGTCTCGACGAAGAGCCGCGCGGCCGACCAGGAGAAGACCCCGAAGAAGTCCGGGGTGGCGCCGGGCTTCGTCGCCTGCAGCCAGTCGAGGTAGAGCTTGGTCTCCGGGCTGGTCGAGGCCTCCTCGAAGGGCACGAAGTTCATGTAGATCGTGACCCCCTCGACGTCCTTGCCGCCCTGCTCGAGGAAGCCCGGCTCGTACGCCGTGGGGTCGATCATGAACACGTCGGGGTCGTAGCCCTGCTGGGTCATCGCCTGCGCGAGCCGCACGAACTGCGGGATGGCGCCGGTGATCTGGACGTAGCCCACGCCCTCGTCCTTGAGCTGCTGGACGTAGGGCGCGTAGTTGAACTCCGAGACCTCGATGCCCCGCACGACGGTGAACCGCATGCCGCGCTTGGTCATCGCCTTGGGCTGGAGCTGGCCGTTCTCGGCGGCGGCGCCGGCGTTGATGTAGAGCGACGCGGCGTTCTGCGCGGCGTCGGGGAAGTTCTTCAGGACGTGGTCGGCGACGACGTTGTTGACCTCGCCGGCGATCGTGGACTGCGCACCGAAGCAGGTGGCGCACCGCTGACGCGGACCGGTCACACCGGCCGAGCGCAGGTCCGGCAGCCCGCACTGCTCGGTGACGGCCGCGCCGCCGGAGTCGAAGGCCGACATCGAGCCGACCATGGCGAAGACGTTCTCGCAGGCGTCGGCGTGGTTGCGCTGGTCGGCCGGGTCGTCGGTGCGGGAGTCGTAGTTCTTCAGCACCAGGGTGCGACCGCAGATGCCGTCGGGGTTGGACTTGTTGAAGTAGGCGACGAAGGCCTTCGTGGCGTCCTGCGCCGACTCGAAGAGCCCCGGCACGGGGCCGGAGATGTCGGAGGAGTTGCCGATGGTGATCGTGGTGTCGGTGATGCCGGGGCCGTTCTTGAAGCCGTCGCACGAGCCCGCCTTCACCGGCGGGCCCTCTGGGCCGGCCTGCGGACCGCCGGAGTCGTCGCCCTGCGGAGCGGAGCCGGTGTCGCCGCCGGAGCTGGAGTCGGTGCCCGAGCCGGTGTCCGTGGTGGTGCCCGTGCCGGAGCCGGTGTCCCCGGAGGTCACCGTCCCGTCCTCGCCGACGGCGACCGGCTGGCCGTCGGCCCCGACGACCACGCCGCCGGTGCCGGTGGTGCCGCCCGCGGCGACCACGTCACCCGGGGCGAGCTGGGAGCCGCAGGCGCTGAGCAGCAGCACGGTGAGCGCGACGGAGGCCGTCGCGAGCCGGGAACGGGACCGGGACACCGGACCTCCTCGTGGACGCGTTACCCCCTCAACGACCCACGGGGGGCGAGGTGACGCAGGTCACGAGAACAAGTTCTAGTTACGTTCCCACCCCGCCGAACCGGCTTACTGATGCGCCGGCTCGGCAGGACAGGCACGTCGAACCGGCGTATTGATGCGCCGGCTCGCCGTCAGTCGATGTCGTCGCCGGGATCGGCCGGGCCGCCGGAGCGCGACGGGCCGGTCGCCGGGCCCGAGTCGGGGGCGCGGGTCGGCGTCGGGAGCTCTGTGTCGGCACCCGGCTCCTCGGGCCGCGTCAGCTCGACGTACTCCCCGACGTCCCAGCGGCCGTTGGTCTGCAGGAACACCCCCTGCAGGCCGACCGGTCGCCCGTCGGCGTACGTGACCAGGGTGACCTGGGCCTCGCGGCGCGGCTTGCTGCCCAGCGCGAAGGCGTACGCCGCGCCGCCGGTGGTGCCCATCGTGTAGCGGTAGCCCACCTGCCCGTCGGGTCCGGTGATCGCCTCCGGGCCGTCCTCGACGTGCAGGTGCCCGCCGATCACGAGGTCGGCGCAGCCACGGGTGAGCGTCTCGGTCGCGAGGTTCACGTCGTGGACCAGGACGGTGCCGACCGGCTCGCCGTCCGCCGCGGCCTCGCAGGCGACGTCGGCGAGCCTGCCGCCGACCTCCTCGAAGGACAGCCCGGTCTCGTCGCGCCAGCTGCCCAGGCCGCTGGAGCGAGGGTCGGCCACGCCCAGCAGCGTGCTGCCGCCGGGGCCGTCGACGACCTCGCCGTCGAGCATCGTCCACCCGTGCTCGGCGAGGTAGTCGGCCACGAAGTCGCCGTTGTCGTGGTTGCCGGCGACGCCGAAGCGGTCGTAGCCCTCGAAGGCGGCGCTCACCGAGTCCAGCGAGAAGGCCTCCCAGGTGGAGCCGGTCGAGGTGTCGTCGCCGCCGTCGTAGACGGCGGTCGCGCCCACCCGGTCACCGACCGCGCGGGCGACGCGGTCCATGCCGATGTTGTCGTGACGGTCGGACACGAACACGACGGTCGTCTCGCCCTCCTCGGGCATCCGCAGGTCGAGGTCACCGGCCTCCTCGGCGGCGTCGGCGTAGAAGCCGCGGGACTTCTCGTAGGTGTTGACCGCGCTCTCGACCAGGCGTCGGGTCTGGTTGGTCGTGACGTCGCCCCGCACCTCGACCCCGCTGAGCTCCGCGGGGACCGGCACGTCGTCGCCGAGGAACTGCTCGAGCGTGACCCAGCTCCGGGCGTCGTCGACCCGTTCGACGTCGGGCGTCCACGGCTGCCACCACGCGACGCCGACCGCCACGCCCGCGGTCATCGCGAGGGCGCCGCGCCGGCTCGGCAGGGCGCGCAGCAGCTCGCGACGCCGGCGCGGACCCACCAGCACCCACACCAGGACGGGTACGGCGCCGGCCGCGGCGCCCCGGAGGGCGGCCTGGGTCGCCATGTCGGTCACGGCCTCGCGCACGCGCGCCTGGGCGCCCTCGGGGCTCGACGCGATCACGGCGTAGCGGTCCACGAGCTCGGGGGTGCTGCGGGCGTCGGTCTTGCCGAGCGTGATGTCGACGCCCAGCGGGGCGCCGGAGTCGATGCGCAGGTCGGGCAGCACCGGCCCCGTGCGCACCACGACGTGCCGGTCCAGCGTCGGCCGGACGACCGCGTCGTGGCTGGCCAGCGTCAGCTCGCGCGACGAGCCGAGGAAGAGCGTCAGCCCGGCCAGGACCGCCAGCCCCGCCCAGGCACCGAGCAGCGCCAGGCCGTGCAGCCCGCGACCGGTGTGGTGCCAGAGCGTGCGTGGGGGGCGGTCCGCCCCGGGGTCGGCGGCGGTCATCCGGTCAGTCCCGGGCCCTCGCCACGGCGTACAGAGCGACGCCGCAGGCGACACCGGCGTTGAGCGACTCCACGGAGTTGACCATCGGGATCGAGACGAGCATGTCGCAGGTCTCCGCGACCAGGCGGGAGAGCCCGTCGCCCTCGGAGCCGACGACCAGCACGAGCGGCCCGTCGGCGAGGTCCATCGCGGGCAGCTCGACGTCACCGTCGGCGGCCAGGCCGACGACCATGCAGCCGGCGTCCTGGTAGGCCTTGAGCTGGCGGGTCAGGTTGACCGTCTGGGCGACCGGGATGCGCGCGGCCGCACCGGCGCTGGTCTTCCACGCGGCGGCGGTCATGCCCGCGGCCCGACGCTCGGGGATCACGACGCCGTGGGCGCCGAACGCGGCGGCGCTGCGGACCGCGGCGCCGAGGTTGCGGGGGTCGGTGACGGAGTCGAGAACGACGATCAGCGGCTTCTCGCGCTGCTCGGCGGCGAGGGTCAGCAGGTCGTCGGGGTGGGCGTACTCGTAGGCCGGGATGCGCGCCGCGATGCCCTGGTGGACCGCACCGTTGGTGAGCCGGTCGAGCTCGTAGCGGCTCACCTCGAGCAGGCTGACCCCGCCGTCCGCGGCGAGCTGGAAGGCCTCGCGCAGCCGGTTGTCGCGCTCGGTGCCCTCCGCGACGTAGAGCGCGTTGACCGGCACGCCCTCGCGCAGCGCGTCGACGACCGGGTTGCGCCCGGCGATCCACTCGTTGTCGTTGGTCTTCTTGCGGGGGCGCTGGCCCTGGGCCCTCTCGGCGCGCTTCGCGGCCTTGTGGGCGGCGTGGTACGGGCGGTCCTTGGCCTTCGGGGTCGGCCCCTTGCCCTCGAGCCCGCGGCGCACGCGCCCACCGGACCCGGCGGTCGGGTTGCCCTTCCCCGTCTTCTTGATCGCGCCCTTGCGCTGTGAGTTTCCAGCCACGTCAGTGTCCTATCCGGTGGTCGAGCAGCGAGGAGCGCCAGCGACGAGCGGGCGTCGAGACCGCCATCAGGCGAGGCTCCACTTCTGTCCGTCGGGGGTGTCGGTGATCTCCACGCCGGCCTCCTTGAGGCGGTCGCGGATGGCGTCGGAGGTGGCGAAGTCCTTCTCCGCCCGGGCCGTGGCCCGCTGCTCCAGCAGCCCGGAGACGAGGGCGTCGACGACGGCGCTCATCCGGTCGTCGCCACCACCGGTGGGACCCCAGGCGGGATCGGCGGGGTCGAGACCGAGCACGGCGAGCATGGCGCGGACGGCCGCCGCGTGCCCGGTCGGGTCGGTGGCCTTGTTGCCCTCGCGGACGGTGTCGAACAACACGGCCATCGCGGCCGGGGTCCCGAGGTCGTCGTCCATCGCGGCGGCGAAGGCGTCGGGCACCTCGCCGGGCTCGACGGCCCCCGCCCGCTCCAGGAACGCCTCGATGCGCTGGAAGCCGGTCGCGGCCTCCTCGAGGGAGTCGAAGCTGAACTCGACGTGGCTGCGGTAGTGCGCGGCGACGAGGTAGTAGCGCAGCTCGATGCCGCGGAACCGCTCGAGCACCGAGGGGATCAGCAGGCTGTTGCCGAGGCTCTTGGACATCTTCTCGCCGGCGGTGGTGATCCAGGCGTTGTGCATCCAGTACGACGCGAAGCCATGCCCCGCGGCACGCGACTGGGCCAGCTCGTTCTCGTGGTGGGGGAAACGCAGGTCGACGCCGCCGCCGTGGATGTCGAAGGCCTGGCCGAGGTACTTGCCGGCCATCGCGGAGCACTCGATGTGCCAGCCGGGGCGACCCGGGCCCCACGGGCTCGGCCACGCGGCGGTCTCCGGCTCGGTCGCCTTCTTCCACCCCTTCCAGAGGGCGAAGTCACGCGGGTCGCGTTTGCCTCGGGGGTCGGCGTCCTCGGCCGCCTCCATGTCGTCGATGCGCTGGTGGGTCAGCTCCCCGTAGGAGGGCCAGCTCCGCACGTCGAAGTAGACGTCGCCGGAGCCGTCCTCGGCGGCGTACGCGTGGCCCTTCGCGATGAGGTGCTCGATCAGCTCGAGCATCTCCGGGACGTGCCCGGTGGCGGCCGGCTCGTAGGTCGGCGGGAGGACGTTGAGCGCGGCGTAGGCCGCATCCAGCTCGCGCTTCATGTCGTAGGCGAGGTTGTACCAGGGGCGGCCCTGCGCGGCGGCCTTGGTCAGGATCTTGTCGTCGATGTCGGTGACGTTGCGGATGAACGACACCTCGAGGCCGCGGTGGGTCAGCCAGCGCCGCAGCACGTCGAAGTTGACGGCGCTGCGCACGTGGCCGACGTGCGGCTCGGACTGCACGGTGAGACCGCAGACGTAGACACCGGCCTTCCCCTCCTCGAGGGGTGCGAAGTCACGGACCTCGCGGGTCGCGGTGTCGTACAGCCGGATGCTCACCCCTCCATCGTAGGGACGCGCGGCGCACGGGGCCGAACCCGCGCGTGCGTGACGTGCGTGGCGCCCTCCCGCTCGACCTGTGACTGGTGTGACGGGAGTGACGTACCCTCGTGCGGTGCGTCGCCTGCTCCCCGCCCTCGTGCTCGCCCTGGTCGTCCCCTGGGCCCCGGTCGTGGTGACCTCGGGCGCCCCGGCCGAGGCCCGCTCGGCCTCGAAGATCCAGAGCGACCTGACCGGCTGGACCGGCGAGGAGCTCGCCGGCGGGCGCACGGCCGGCACCGTCGTGCGCCGGGGCCGGGTGTTCCTCAAGAGCCCGGCCACCACGACGCGCATCGACGGCACGACCTACGACGTGGGCCGCTGGGTCTCGCGCTGGAAGCGCCCCGGCTTCGCCTTCACCGAGTTGGTCGCCTCGTGGGAGGCCAAGACGCCCGGCGACTCGCTCGTCGAGGTCGAGGTCCGCGGGCGGGACGCCTCGGGACGCAAGAGCTCGTGGGACAGCCTGGGTCGCTGGTCCTACGGCGACAAGTACTTCTCGCGCACCAGCCTCGGCAGCCAGGACGACGACCTCGCGCGCGTCGCGACCGACACCTGGCGCACGGCCTCCGCGGCCGGCCTGGAGCGGTGGCGGCTGCGGGTCTCGCTGCTGCGGCGTACCGGTGCGAGCACCAAGCCGCCGAGCCTGGGCCACGTCGCCGCGACCACCTCGCGCCGCCCCTCCAACAGCCCGTCGACCTCCAAGCCCGGCAAGGTCGCGCGCGCCGGGGGCGCCGTGCTCGACGTCCCGCGCTACAGCCAGATGGTCCACGAGGGGCACTACCCGCAGTGGGGCAACGGCGGCGAGGCGTGGTGCTCGCCGACGTCGGTGTCGATGGTGCTCGGCTACTACGACGCGCTGCCGAAGGAGAAGGACTACTCCTGGGTCCCCGAGGGCCACACCGCGCCGTGGGTCGACCACGGCGCGCGGATGACCTACGACCACGGGTACGACGGCACCGGCAACTGGTCCTTCAACGTCGCGTACGCCGCCCGGCTGGTCGGCCGCGCCGACGTGTCCCGGCTCCCGGACCTGCGTGCGGTCGAGCGGCTCGTGGCCGACGGCGTGCCGGTGATCATCTCGATCGCCTTCGGTGCCGGCGAGCTCTCGGGCGCCCCGATCTCCTCCTCCAACGGCCACCTGCTCGTGGTCGTCGGGTTCACCGCGGACGGCGACGTGGTCGTCAACGACCCGGCCGCCGACTCCCCCGCCGGTGTCCGCCGCACCTACGACCGGGCCCAGCTCGAGCGCGCCTGGCTGGACGCCTCCACCGGCACCGCCTACGTCCTCCGCGACTGACGACCCTGCCGAGAGGTCACTCGCGCACGAACCAGAGGTCACTCGCGCACGGCCCAGAGGTCGCTCGCGCACGGCCCAGAGGTCGCTCGCGCACGGCCCAGAGGTCGCTCGCGCACGGCCCAGAGGTCACTCGCGCACGGCCCA